>JAKSIB010000006.1 GCA_024399065.1 Fibrobacter sp.
CTACTATGACTTCTGCGCAAGTGCGCGAATCCTTTATCAAGTTCTTTGAATCCAAGGAACACTTGTTCGTCCGCAGCTCCCCGGTGGTGCCCCACGACGACCCGACTTTGATGTTCACCAACGCTGGTATGAACCAGTTCAAGGCAATCTTCTTGGGTGATAATCCCAAGGGCTGGAAGCGTGCTTGCAACAGCCAGAAGTGCCTCCGCGTTTCCGGTAAGCATAACGACCTTGACGTTGTGGGTCGCGACAACTACCACCACACCTTCTTCGAAATGCTGGGCAACTGGTCCTTCGGCGACTACTACAAGAAGGAAGCTATCGCTTGGGCATGGGAACTCTTGACCGAAGTCTGGAAGCTCCCCAAGGAACGCCTTTTTGCAACCGTCTATCAGGACGATGACGAAGCTTGGCAGATCTGGAAGGACGTTTCCGGTCTTCCCGATGACCGCATCATGCGCTTCGACGCTCATTCCAACTTCTGGGAAATGGGCGATACCGGTCCTTGCGGCCCCTGCTCCGAAATTCATTACGACCGCGGCGACCTGGCTACCCAGGCTGAAACCTTCAAGGACCCGATTTTGGGCGTGAACGGCGAAAACGACCGCTACATCGAAATCTGGAACAATGTGTTCATGCAGTACGAACGCATTAGCGACGGCTCCCTCATTCCGCTGAAGGCAAAGAACGTGGATACCGGTATGGGTTTCGAACGTATCTGCGCCATCCTTCAGGGCAAGCGTAGCAACTACGACACCGACGTGTTCACCCCGATTATTTCCAAGGTTGCTGAACTTTCCGGTGTTCCTTACACCGACGACGAAAACGGTACTCCTCACCGCGTGATCGCAGACCACATCCGCGCAGTTTCCTTCGCTATTGCCGACGGCGCTCTCCCGTCTAACGAAGGCCGTGGCTACGTGCTCCGCCGCATTCTCCGCCGTGCAAGCCGCTTTGCTCGCCTCCTCGGCCAGAAGGAAGCCTTCATTTACAAGCTGGTCCAGGTTCTTGCTGATACCATGGGCGAAGCATTCCCCGAAATCCGTCAGCGTCAGGCTTTCGTTACCGAAGTCATCAAGAGTGAAGAAGACCGCTTCATCAAGACTCTGGACGCAGGTCTCGAACGTTTCGAAGCCATCGTTGCTGAAATGGGTTCCGCAAAGGTTGTGCCGGGCGACAAGGTCTTCGTGCTTTACGATACCTACGGTTTCCCGCCGGACCTCACTGGCATCCTCGCCGAAGAAAAGGGCCTCACCATCGATGAAGCCGGCTTCGAAAAGTGCATGGAAGAACAGAAGGAACGTGCCCGCGCCAACATGAAGCAGGGCATCAATACCATGGGTACCGAAGGCTGGACCCAGTACTCCGAAGCTTCTACCAACTTCGTTGGTTACGAACTGTCCGCTTGCGAAACTAAGGTTGTCCGCTACCGCGAAGACAAGGGCGTTCTTTCCATCGTTCTTGAAACTTCCCCGTTCTATGCCGAAATGGGTGGCCAGGTTGGCGACAAGGGTATGCTGGTTTCCAAGGATCTTGAAATCGCCGTGTTCGACACCGTGAAGGTGAACGACACCGCTCTCTGCCGCGGTAAGGTGGTGAAGGGTGAAGCCAACGAACAGACCATGGGTGGCGTGTTCATGGCAACCGTCGATGACGAACGTCGCATGGACATCCGTCGCAACCATTCCGCTACTCACTTGGTTCAGGCCGCTCTCCGCGAAGTGCTGGGCACTCACGTACAGCAGCAGGGTAGCTTGGTGACTCCGGATTCCCTCCGCTTTGACTTTACTCACTTCAATGGCATGACTGCTGAAGAAATTCAGAAGGTCGAAGACATCGTGAACGCAAAGATCATGGAATGCCTGCCGGTCCACACCGACGTCATGGGCGTTGACGAAGCCAAGGCTTCTGGCGCTATGGCTCTCTTCGGCGAAAAGTATGGCGATACCGTACGCGTTGTGAAGATGGGTGCCGCTGGCGAAGAATTCTCCAAGGAACTTTGCGGTGGCTTGCATGTTGTGAATTCCGGTAACATCGGTATGGTGAAGATCGTTTCTGAATCCAGCGTTTCTGCCGGTGTCCGCCGTATCGAAGCCGTCACTGGCCGCGGTGCCATGGCAATGCTTCGTGCAGGTGCCCAGATTGTGAACGCTCTCCGCGACCGTCTCCGTTGCAAGGATGCCGAAGTCCTGGATCGTATCCAGCAGTCCTTCGAAAAGACCCAGTCTCTTGAAAAGGCTCTCCAGTCCGTGAAGCTGGAACTGGCTACCATGATTGCTGGCGACGTTCTGAACGGCGGTCTGGACGTTATGGGTGTCATGCTCTACATTCGCGAGTTTGATATGCCGGAAGATAAGTACAAGGAACTCCTGGACGGTATCCAGAACAAGCTGGACAAGGGCGCTGTAGCTGTCATTGCGAACAAGGTAAATGGCGCTGGCTCCATCGCAGTGATCGTTGGCAAGGACGTTCAGGCCAAGGGCATCAAGGCAGGCGACATGGTTCGCGACCTGGCTGCTGCATGTAACGGTAAGGGCGGTGGCCGTCCGGACCGCGCACAGGCCGGTACTCGCGAACCCGAAAAGATTAGCGCTGCTATCAAGGACGCTAACAACTGGATCCGTGCTAAACTGACCGCTTAGCCCAAAATTCAAAAAAGAACCTACGACTGGGCTTCGCTCTCGCCACCACGACTCATTAATATGAGTCGCTTGTGGCTCACAAAGCTCGGTTAACTAGGCTCCAGGAACGAGGTCTGAGGCTCGAATACTCCTCGGAAAAACAAGGTCTCCGCAACTCAGCGGGGACCTGTTTTTCTATAATAAACTAACAAGTATGAATTCCGCTTTTTCCGATGAAAACATTATTGCCGAGGCCATCAGGCTTGTAGAGGATGGGGTGAGCGTAACTTTCCCTGTGAATGGCCGTAGCATGCTTCCCTTTATTGTGGGGGGCAAGGAAAGTGTGATTCTCGTAAAACCGACCGATATAAAGGTTGGACACATTGTGCTTGCGTGGGTGGATAATAAGCGATACGTGGTTCATCGGGTGTCCAAAATTGTGGACGAAAATGTGTTCCTGATGGGCGATGGCAACCTTGCCTTTGGGGAACGCTGCAAAATGTCAGACGTAAAGGCCTTGGCCACTCATGTGGTGAACTCCGACGGAAAAAGCCGAAACCTTTATTCAAAACCCCGCAAGATAGGCTCTCGGGCGTGGATCTTTCTTCGCCCTATTAGAAAGTATTTACTTTTTATCTATAGAGTTTTTCACAGGAATTGATTTATGAAATTGAAAAGCGGTTATGTACTGCGTGATGTTTGTGGAGAACAGGTGATTATGGGGGAGGGCCTTGGTGCTCTCAACTTTGGCCGTTTGCTTTGTTTGAACGAGACTGCTGCGTGGCTCTGGCAGCGTGCAGCTGAACAGGGTGACTTTTCTGTTGACAGCTTAAGCGAAGCCCTGTGCCAGGAATACAACGTTTCTCTGGAGCAGGCAAAAACTGATGTCGCCGCCATTGTTGGCGAGTGGCAGAAGGTCGGTGTGATTGAATGAAATATCTAGCTTGGCTATGGCATAACACTTCGGGAATCCGAGGCAATATTGTGGTGCGCGTCCTTGTGGGCGTCGTACGAGTTGTCCTTGGCTTGTATGTAGTGTGGCTTAGCAAGCAGTTCATTGATGATACCATTCGCTCGGGTTCGGACGCAGACGTAATTCGCATGGCGGTCCTTTTGCTGGCTACTGTTCTTGGCGGTGTTATCTTGCGCCAGATTTATTCCTATATGACCACGTCTGCGACGATTCGCAAGGAGAATGAAGTCCGCCTACGAATGTTCGGCAGTTTATTCAAACGAAATCTTTTTGGTGAAAAAGTCCTTTTGTCTGGCGATGTGACGTCCCGCATGTCCAAAGATGTGGAACAAGTTTGCGGTGTAACTGCGGAATCTATTCCCCAGGTAATTGTAACTTGCTGCCAGTTTGTTGGCGCCTTCCTGATGCTCCGTTTTTTTGATGTGCGTCTTGCCTGGGCTCTGATTTTGATGACGGTGGCTTTTGCGTTCTTCGGAAAGCTCATTGCCAGAAAGCTCCGCAATATGACATCTGAAATTCGCAAGAAGGAAAGTGAGATCCAGATGCATGTGCAGGAAACGGTGGAGCATAACGCTGTGCTCCGTTCCCTTTCCAGCGAAAACTGGATGAGCTCAGAATTGAATTCCAAACAAAGCGATTTGAAAAGCCGCGTGCTGCATCGCGCCCGCTTTACGGTAACGGCACGTCTCTTTATTGGTTCTGCTTTTAGCTTGGGTTATATGCTAGCTTTCGTGTGGGGCGGTATCGGCCTTCGTAGCGGTGCCATTACTTTCGGCGTCATGACTTCTTTCCTGCAGTTAGTGATGCAGGTGCAACAGCCTATCTTGAATTTGCTGACCGAAGCACCTCGCATAATTCATGCGACGGCAAGCATTGATCGATTGGAAGAACTTGCGGACGTTGGAACCTCCGCAGAAAATTCCGCAGACACGACAGCAGACGCTTCCGCGGACGTCGCCGCAACCTCCAACGCGTCGGGCATCAGTGTCAAAGATCTCACCTTCCGTTACGCCGACAGCGAAAACAACGTCCTTGATCATTTCAGTTATGATTTTAAGCCGGGTTCCCGTACAGCGGTGATGGGTGAGACTGGCAGTGGCAAGACCACATTGTTCCGCCTGATGCTAGGCCTTGTAAGACCTGCGTCCGGCTCTGTTTCCGAAAATCTCAACAAGAACGATTTTGTTTTTGTGCCTCAGGGAAACACTTTGCTTAGCGGCTCCGTCCGTTTTAATCTGCAAGTTGCAAAGCCCGACGCCTCCGACGAAGAACTGAAAAAAGTTCTCCATACGGCCTGTGCCGATTTCGTAAACGAACTTCCCAATGGAATTGATTCTGTTCTTGGTGAGCGTGGCTGCGGTCTAAGCGAAGGTCAGGCTCAGCGTATTGCCATTGCCCGCGGCTTGCTCCGCCCGGGTAACATTCTGCTGTTGGATGAAATCAGTGCTTCTTTGGATGAACAGACTGAACACGAACTTTTCCGTAGAATTTTCGAAGCCTATCCTCAAAAGACTATGATCTTTATTACCCATCGCAAGGCTGTCTGTGAACTCTGCGACGATGTGATTCATCTTTCCTAGTAGAATCGGTGGGCGACAGCTCACCTTTCTTTTTCTTGAGATAAATCCAATCCGTTGATTTCTTTTTCCAACAACGTGGCTTTTTCAAGGATTTGCTGCGCAAGTGCTGCGGTCTCTGCGGAGTCGGGATTGATGACGCGGTGGTTTGCGGTCTTCATGAATTTTTCAACCCGTTTCATGTTGGCAATAGTAGTTTCGCTGCAGTAGGCGTTACACATTTTTTCAAAGATGTAGTCTTCAGCAACTTTGGAAAGGTGAGTCATGTCCTCGGCGTAGAAACGGTAGTCACGTAATTCGTCCATAACGATTTCGTAACTGGGGAAGTAAGTGACGTCGGCGCAGCCTATGTTTGCGGATGAAACTTTGTTTACGGAAGATGCATCGTTTGCGAATTCTTGACAAACTTTATCAACGGCAAGGTGCAGCGTAGACTTGGACAAATTGTTTCCGTGGGCTCCGTCGTTTAGATGGCGAATCGGTGAAACGGTGAAAACAATTTTTACGTCATCCTGAGCGAAGCGAAAGATCCACTTACACGTTCTCTTCAACGCCTCTGCGGCTTCCTCCACAGAAATTAACCTACGTTCAAAAAAATCTGCGGGTTCCTTATGGCAATTGGCCACGGCCTTTCCCGATTCCTTCAAGAAGTAAACGAATGCCGTTCCTAAGGTAATAAAGACAACGTCAGTTTTCTTTAAAAAGTCTCGGGTCTCCGCGACAACTTCTTGCAATTCTGCTTCAGAGAAATTTCCTTGATAATCCCAGCGACACCAGGTCTCGGTACTGTCCCCATTTCCCCCAGCGATTTTCTTGAAGAAATTTTCAATGGACAGCGGGTTGTACAAAACACCCAGGGGGTTCACCAAAGTATGAAACTTTCGTTCCGTAAAACGTTTGGAAATGTTGTCTGCAAAGCAGGATCCTATAAAAACCAGATTGGATTTGTAATCAATCTTAAAATTTGATTCAGAAAGCGTAACTTTGGTCGAAAAATCCATACATTTAAATGTAATTATTTGTAGGAATGTTCAAAACATTTGCCTATATTTCTTTATGGATTAGGGAAAGGATGGACTATATGAAATTTGGGTGCGCCAAAAACGCTGTCTCTGCGTTGACGATTTTTGCGACGGTTTTGACCCCGGCTTTTGCTGCCGATTGGTATGCCAAGGAAACCCAGTGGGCCGGCCATGATCCGGATATTATCCGTTATGAAGATGGTTATGCCTTGATGACCACGGACAATCATCTTTTGATGCAAACTTCGGAAGATGCTTTGAACTGGAAGAAGGGTGAGCCAGCTATGCCCACCTTTGAAAAATGGCTTTTCAATTACGCTCCCAATATGATTGATATTTGGGCTCCCGATATTCATTATATTGGTGGCGAATATCGCGTGTATTATTGCGGCTCTGAAATGGGAATTCGTTCCTCTGGAATGGGCTTTATGTCCAGTAAGGAAATCGACCCGACGAAACCTGGTTACGGTTGGACGGATCAGGGTGAAGTGATTCATACTGTCAAGACCGATGCTTATAATGCCATCGATGCTGCAGTCTATCAGGACTTGCAAGGTAAGGTTTGGATGGCCTTCGGCTCTTGGGGCACGGGCATTCACATTATTGAACTTGACGAAAAAACAGGTAAGCCGGTTAAGGGCGCTGAACAAATTAATATCGCCAATCGCGGTGGTTCCGGTGTGGAAGGTGCCAGCGTCATTGAACATAATGGCAAGTACTTCCTTTTTACTGCATGGGATAATTGCTGCAAGACTGGAGCCAACCTCGAAGGCAATTCCTATAAGACCGTCGTGAATCGAGCTAACGCCATTACGGGTCCGTATTTGGACCGTACTGGAAAAGAAGCTCTGAAGGGTGGTGGAACAATCCTCCTCCAGCGTTATGGTCGTTATTATGGTCCTGCCGGTGGCGAAGCCTTTGAAGATGTCAATCGCCTTCGTTTTGTGAACCATTATTACGATAAGAATGATACCGGTCGTGCAAAGATCCAGGTTCGCGATATTGTTTTTACTGAAGACAATTGGCCGGAACTGGGCCAGCCCTTTGTGGGTCGCTATTTGAGTGCCGAAGCGGAACATGGTATCTTGAGTAATGTTGAAATCACCGAAGGTGAAAAAGCTTCCAATGGTGAATATGTTAGTTACATCAATTATGCGGACAGTCGCATTCGTTTGCCTATGATTATTCCGCAGGCTGGTGACTACCTGATCCGTTACCGCTATGCCAATGATTGGACCGATGAGGGTTCTCACTTTGTTGACATTAATGGTGTAACTCGCGAAGTCAAGTTGCCTATTACGGGAGCCTGGGGCGAATTCCCGGAAAAGTCTATTGTCTATATTCCGGCAAAATTAAAACGTGGTAGCAACTACGTGGAAATTACAAAGGGCAAGAGCTATGGTGAATTGGATCGCTTGGATTTCCTTCGCATTATCCGTGACACCATTCCTGCAAATGGTTTTGACAATGGTATTCGTATTCGTTTGGATGAAAAGGATCAAATGATCATCAAGGATGGCGGCTACGCCATTTACGAAAACGTCATTACTGATTCCATTGTAGGTTCTTCTGTTCACGTGCAGATGAAAAACTGCGCAGGCGGTACACTATCTCTTCGCAAGGATGGAAAGAAGGGTGATGAAATTTCCAAGTGCTCAATCCCTGCAACGTGCGGCGACACTAAGTGGGTGGATGTGAAGTGCTCTGATCTTCCAAAGCTTTCTGGAGTTCAGGATTTCTATTTGACTGCTAGCGGCGTTAGCGGAGAACTTCTCGTGGGAAACATCAAGTTCTCTATGGCGGATTCTACGGAAAATTCCGAATCTGTTGAAAAACGCTCAATTACTCAAATCGCAAATCCAATGCATTACGATGCTGCATCCCGTAAGGTGTATCTGGTTGACACGATGGACTGGATGATTTTTGATTTGAATGGCGTTATGGCTCGTAAGGGCTTTGGCCGTGAAATCAATTTGAATGATTTAAATCACGGAACCTACCTCGTTCGTGCCGGTGGAAGGGTTATTAAGGTCCGTTAATTTGGTTTTAATGGCGTGAAAAGCTAAAATGTACTATATTAAACCTGTACTTTTAGCTTTTAAGGCGTGTTATGAAAATCGGAAAGACTGAAGCTCGTTTGAATGCAGAAATCGAAAAACGCGGTGCATTGTTCGCCGTGCTTCTCGATCCGGATACTTCTGATGACGAAGCTCTTTTGAAGTCTGGTGTTTTGGCTCAGGAAAATGGCGCTGACTTGATTCTTGTTGGTGGTTCCTTCATGGGAAACTTCAACTTGCCTCGTCAGGTTGCTGCTCTCAAGGCCCAAGTGGATTTGCCGGTGGTTTTGTTCCCGGGTGGTGCTAGCCAGGTTGTCCCCGGTTTTGACGCCATGCTTTTCATGACCCTCGTTAGTGGCCGCAATCCCAGCTACCTGATTGAAGAACAGGTTCGTGGCGGAGCCCTCGTTCGCGCTCTTAATATGGAAGCTATTCCTACCGCATATCAGTTGATAAATAGCGGTCGTCGTACTACAGTGGAATATGTCAGCAACACTATGCCTATTCCTGCCGACAAACCGAAACTTAGCATGGTTCATTCTATCGCTGCAGAATTGATGGGTATGCGCTACGTTTATCTGGAAGCGGGCAGCGGCGCAGAAAATCCGGTTCCTGTAGAACACATTGCCTATACCCGCAAGGCTACTGAAATGACCATCATTACTGGTGGTGGAATCAAGGATCCTCAGACTGCTGCGATTCGTGTTGCTGCGGGTGCGAATATTATTGTGACAGGCACCCTTTGGGAAAAGGTCCAGGATCCCATCCTCTTGAAGGAATTCGCTGCTGCTATTCATACTAAGGGATAGTTACAGGTTCGTCGCAAAAACTTGTTCGCAAAAGCATAAAAAAAGACCTGCTAAAAAGCAGGTCTTTTTTTGTGGAGTACTAAAACAAATTAGACGTTTTTCTTTTTCCAACGCTTCTTTGCGTCGTAGCCTAGCATAAAGTTGTAGAACTCGTCGGTGTGTGTACTGTTCTGCTTATTGCGTCTGTAGGACACAACAATGTCGCGCTTGAATTCCGTATCTGTGATTTCAAGAAGTTTGACTTTCTTGTGGTCCATTTTTCCCCAAGACACTTCGGGCCAGAAGCATACGCCGATACCGCCAGCTACAGCTTCCTTGATAGCGGTAGAGTTATCGCTTTCAAAAGTGGTCTCGGACTTGAAACCGATTTTTTCGCAAAGTTCGTTACAAATTTTGCGGTACTGCTTGGAACCGTAAAGACGAATGAATTTTTCATCGCCCAGATTAAAGAGAGAAATGGAATCCATCTTCTTGTACTTTGCTGTATTGGGTACGGCGAGGAAAATCTTTTCGGAGCGAACAAAAAGTTCGTCGCTCTTGAAACTGTCGAGCTCCGGTTTGTATGCACTGAATGTCCTAACGCAGAAATCGGAAAGATCCGTTTCTTCGTTTTGGATCATGTCAATATTGATGTGTGGGTGAGTCTGCTTGTATTCAATCACCACGTTGGTAAACAGTGCGGATGCAGCAAGAACATTTAGCTTGATGTTGTTGTTCTGCTGATTTGCGACTTCTTGCAGCCTCTTGGGCAAAGCCATCATTTCGTTATAAATGGGCTGTAGTTGCTCGTAGAAGTACTTGCCGCTTTCTGTAAGCTTAATGTTTCTGCCGGAGGTTTTGAATAGTGAAACTCCTAACTCATCTTCTAGCTTGTGTATGGCTTGGGTGAGAGCGGGCTGTACAATGCAAAGGTTCTTGGCACTTTGCGTTACGTGCTCGTTCTTTGCGACTTCTAGAAAATATTTGAGCTGCGTAAGTTCCATAATTCCAAATATAGGCAAATGTGATGAAATCACAAGGTTTGATAATGATACTTTAAATTTATATAATAATAATAAAATTCGATTAATTACAAAAAATGTAATCACTTTTTCTTATTAATTTGATTAGAAGAAAATATTAGTCAAAAGTGATGAATCCATCTACATTTGGCAACGTATAAATAAGAGCTCTAAAAATTATCACTAAAAACAATCTTAAGGAGATTGATTTATGAAGCTCAAGTTCATCGCTGCTATGGCTTTTTCTGCCTTCGCTGCTTTCACTTTCACCGCTTGCGATAAGGCAAATTCCTGCTCTTACGATGATGCGACAAATACCTTGTCTTGTCAGGAAAAGACTTATAAGACCGTAAAGACCGGTGACAAGGTTTGGATGGCAGAAAATCTGGCCCGCTTCGATTCTGATTCTAGCTTCTGCTATGGCAGCAATCATGACAACTGCGAAAAGTATGGCCGTCTCTATCCTTACGAATCCGCAAACACCATCTGCCCCGATGGTTGGGTTCTTCCTTCCAGGGCGGATTTCGAAGCTGCCGACATGAAGGCTCTTGATGTGAAACTTGGTGGTTACCGCTATGCAAGCAACGGCAAGTTTGCTGGCGAAGGCGAAAGCGCAAATTTCTGGACTGCGGATTCTTTCGATGATGCCCGTGGTACCATGGTCCGTGTCAAGGATGGTGAAGTTTCCTTTGAACACTTCAGCAAGAATATCGCTTACTCTGTACGCTGCATCAAGAAATAATTAAACCCAGGAGTTTTCCCGTGCAATGGTTAATTGATCTTTTTACAGGCTCATCGGTGGCGCAACAAGTGGTGGTTCTTTCCGTCACTGCGGCGCTAGGCCTTATGGTCGGAAAAATCAAGGTGAAGGGAATTAGCCTTGGTGGCGCGGGCGCACTGTTTGTTGGCATTTTGATGGGCCACTTGGGACTTCGCCTGGAACCAAGTGTACTCCACTTTATGCAGGAATTCGGCTTGATCCTGTTTGTGTATACCATTGGTATGCAGGTGGGACCAGGCTTTATTGATTCCATTCGTCGCCATGGCTTGGTGCTTAATATTCTGGCGGTAAGCGTGGTGCTTATGGGCGTTCTTGTAACGCTTTGCTTGTACTTCTTTACGGATATGCATAACAACGTACCCGTGCTCATTGGAATGCTTTGTGGCGCTGTCACAAATACGCCTTCCCTTGGAGCCGCAAATTCAGCCTTTGTCGCGGCCGGGGCGGACACATCCCTGACGGGTATCGGGTACGCTGTTGCATATCCCTTCGGTGTCATCGGAATTATTCTGGTGATGATCTTGATTCGTGTATTCTTCAAGCAGGATCCTGCAAAATCTGCTGAGGAATATACGGCGGAAATTGCAGCGACGCGAAAAGAAATTGTTTCCTGCAGCCTTCTTGTGGAAAACAAGAACCTGTTCGGCGTCGCAGTCAAGGAAATTCCCAATTTAATTTCTAGTGGTGTGGTGATTACCCGACTTCTCCGTGATGAAACAATTATTACTCCGAAGGGTTCTACAAAGATTCATGAGGGTGATAAGATTCATATTGTAGGAATGCCTGAAGCTGTCGCTACCATGGAAAAGGTTATTGGCTCTCGCCTGACAACGCCCATTACTGCCGCCAATAGCGATTTGACCACCAAATCTATTTTGGTTACAAATAAAAAAATGCTTGGCAAAACCATTGAATCTTTGGCTTTTGCAGAACGCTATGGTGTTACCGTTAGCCGTGTGGTTCGCGGTGAGTTTAAGTTTACGGGTCGCCTAGATCTTCGATTGAAGTTTGCAGACAAACTTTTGGTTGTGGGACCTGCGGCTGGTATTGACGCTGTAACCAAGGAACTTGGCGATTCTTTGAAGGCACTAGACCATCCTGAAATCATTCCGGCATTTGTCGGTATCTTCCTAGGCATTATTGTAGGTTCCATCCCTATCGCCATTCCTGGAATGCCTACTCCGCTGAAGCTTGGCCTTGCCGGTGGTCCGCTGGTTATTTCAATCATCCTTTCTCGCAAGCGTAAGATTGGTCCGCTGAACTTCTTTATGGCTGCAAGCGCAAACCTAATGCTTCGTGAACTTGGAATTACTTTATTCTTAACCTGTGTGGGATTGAATGCTGGTATCAAGTTCTTTGATGTTCTTTTGAATGGAGACGGTTTCTACTACATGGGCCTTGCCGCTCTCATTACATTCGTCCCGCTGATGGTTGCTGGCGTCGTGGGCCGTGTAGTCTTTAAGGTAAATTACCTGAGCCTCTGTGGTGCTATTGCGGGCTCTATGACGGATCCTCCGGCTCTCGCTTTTGCCAACGGACTTTCCAATAGCGAAGCGGTGAATGTGGGATACGCTTCTGTATATCCGCTGACAATGTTACTTCGAATTTTAAGTGGCCAGGTTTTGGCGATACTCTTGTACGCTGTGGCTTAGCAAGATTTTTCATGTGCTCCAATCAAAAAGACCCGGCTTCATGCTGGGCCTTTTTTGCTTTAGAAGAAACGCGCGTCCACTATAAAGCGGGATCGCTAGCGTTATTTGCCTCGAATGCCTTGGCACGATCAATGCATGTGGCGCATGTGCCGCAGGGATTTTCTCCGCCCTCGTAACAACTCCAGGTCAGCTCAAAGGGTGCCTTTAGCTCAAGACCGATTTTAACGACTTCAGATTTGCTGACTCCTGTAAAGGGGGCTGCTACGTGAACTTGTTCGTAAGTGCCGATGCCGATGGCGTCGCTCATGGTGCTGACGAATTCTTCACTGCAGTCTGCGTAGGCGTTGCCTGCTGCGTCGTCGGCGTGAGCTCCGAGGAAAATGGTGACATCGTCGTTTTCGTAAATGCTTTGGGCGAGGCTTGCGCAAACGCTAAGCATTAAACCGTTGCGGAAGGGGACGTAAGTGGAAACCTTCCCGCGGCCGTTTTCGGCAATTTGCTGATCGTAGCTTTTGTGGTCAATTTCTTTTGTGGAATTGGCTAGTAGGGAGCAGTTGGAAAACTGCATGATGGATGCTACATCAAACTCGTAATGGGGGAGCCCGTAATAATCCGCAACCGCCTTGGCGCAGTCCAATTCCTTGCGATGTTTTTGTCCGTAAAAGATGGATGCTGTGGCCACGTTTTCCTTGCCAAACTTTTCAACGGCCATTGCCACGCAGACGGTAGAATCCACACCGCCTGAAGAGAGTACGATTGCTTTCTTCATTATGTTCCCTAGTTTTGTTTTTAGACAGGATGGTTTCGAACTGTCTTATTCTAAAAATAGATAAAATTTTCCTGAAATAACATCAATAAAACGCCCATTTTGCTTACGCGCCTTTCCTCTTTGTTCCATAAAAGTGTATTTTTTCAAAAGAAAAGAAACCGTATGGGAATACGGTGTTTTGTTGTCTATTTAGAGGTTTTTGATGAAAAAGCTTGCCATCGCGACTTATGTGCTTCGTGCTCTGGGTTTTATCTTGGTGTTTCTCAGCCTGTTTGGCCATACCTTGATCCTGAATGTTTTCCCGGGTCTCGAAGGTCAGTCCATTAACCCGATCTTCTATTCCGGTATCGTTGTGTACCTGGTTGGTGCGGTTATCTACTTCTTTATCAATAAAAAGGAAAGGGCTGATCGCCGCCGTCGTGAAATTGAGGAAGCTGAGGAACGTGCTTTTGGCGGTCAACGCAATACTTCAGAAGAAAACGACGAACAGGATTCTGATAAGTAATTTGGTGTTTGTATGATTCAGATTGAACATTTGCATAAGACCTACCACAGCGGTTTTCTGATGAAACCCAAGCTTGCATTGAAGGATGTAAGTTTTAATGTGGAACCGGGTCAGGTATATGGTTTTATCGGTCCTAACGGAGCAGGTAAGTCTACTACCATTAAGGTTCTTACCGGTCTTTTGAATTTTGATTCTGGTAAGGTGCTGATTAACGGCATTAGCCCTCGTGATGTAAAGAGCAGAACTTTCCTGGGCTACTCTCCGGAACAACCGTATTTCTACGATTATCTTTCTGGCCGTGAACTTTTGCAGTTCTATGGAAAGCTTGTGGGTCTCGAAGGTAAGGAACTGGATTCTCGCATTCATTGGGCCTTGGAACTTCTTCACGCTGATAAGGATTGGATTGATCGTCGTCTTCGTTCCTACTCCAAGGGTATGATGCAGCGCGTGGGCATTGCTCAGGCTATTCTTGGCAAGCCGAAACTGTTGATCTTGGATGAACCCATGAGTGGTCTTGATCCTATGGGACGTCGTGATGTTCGTGAAGCAATTCAGACATTGAATCGCGACGGTGTGACTATTTTCTATTCCAGCCACTTGCTGAGTGACGTGGAAAGCATTAGCCATAAGGTTGCCATGATTGTTGATGGCAAGATTGTCCGCGAAGGTACCGTGGATGAAATTACGGAATCCTGCGGTGTGGAATACCATGTCCGTACTCGTCAAGCAATTCTTGCTGCGGACCTTCCGGAAGGAGTGACTCCCGCAGGTCATCCTCAGGAATGCGTTTGTGCTGATGATGCTGCCCGCGATCGTCTTCTCAGTTTCTGCCTGTCTCATGGCGTTGCTGTAGAAAAGATGGACCACAAGCGTCCCAGCCTTGAAGATATTTTGACAGAGGAGATTGCCCGTGCCGACGCTTAAGCATATTGGCATTATTGCCCTCAATACTTTCCGTGAATCTATCCGTGATAAGATTCTCTATAACATCGTATTCCTGGCTATCGCTCTCACCTTGTTCAGCATTGTTCTTGGTGAATGGTCTGTGTTTGATCGCGCCTACGTCATCAAATCCACCACCCTTTCAGTGATGAGCCTGTCTGGTTTGCTGATTTCCATTTTTGTGGGCATTAGCCTTGTACAAAAGGAAATTCAACGTAGAACTGTTTTGACCTTGCTCTCCAAGCCTATTAGCCGCGCCACATTCATTGTTGGAAAGTACTTGGGCTTGCTTGCCGTGGTCGCTGTGCATCTTGCTATTCTCACTTGCATCTACTACCTGATGCTTGCGGTTACTGGTGCTGATCCTACGCTTAGCTTGCTTACGGCGATTTACCTGATTTTCTGCGAAATGGCTGTGGTGATTGCAGTGGCGCTTTTGTTCAGCAGCTTTAGCAGCACGGTTCTTAGTGCTTTGTTCACCTTAGGCGTCTACTTTGCAGGTCACCTGAGCAACCAGCTTTTGGAACAGGTTCGTTTTGCAAGCCGCATGGGCGAAATGAACGAAACTTCCAGTGCAATTTTTGAAAAGGCAGCCGTGGTTATTCATGCAATTTTCCCGGGCCTTTATCGATTTAACGTAACCAACTATGTGGTTCATGGAGTCGCTCTTCCGGACATGTATTTGTTCTGGAATACTGTTTACGCCTTGGGCTATGTGGGTGTGTTTTTGGCCATCGCAAGTTGGTGGTTTAGCCGGAGGGATTTCCTATGAGAAACCAGTATATGGCAAAGGTCCTTGTTCACAATAAGGTTGTGACTGAAGACCAGATTAAGACCTATTGGGGTCAGGTAACAGATACAAAGGATATTGGTCAGGTCTTGGTGGATGCAGGTGTTATCCCGCCGCCAATGTACGTTAAGGTTCTTGCTTTTGTCAAGAATCTTGAGGCAAAAGCCGCAGCCGAAGCTCCTGCTGCCCCTGCTGTAAAGCCGGCCGCTCCCGCTGCTGCTCCTGCTCCCGCCGCACCTGCCGCAAAACCCGCATTTACCGCTGCCTCATCCAGCGCAAGTTCCTCCAGTTCTTCAGATTCCGAGGGTGGCTTGCAGATCGAAGGCAACAATCCCTATGGTGAAATTTCTACCGCTAATATGGATGTTGAGGCGGTCGCAGGTTTGGAAGCTACCAGCATCAGCACTTTCCAGGTGAAGAGCGATTCTGATGAAGAAGATCTTGCTGCAGAAAGCGACGAATTGCCGTCTCGCTTTGCTATTGCAACTGGTGAAGGTACTCCCATCGAGGCTCCGGAAACTCTCCGCCCCATGACGACTTTGCCGCAGATTATTGCTTTTGCTCGCAAGTTTAACGCAACAGACATCTATCTGTTTGCGGACCGCCCCATTGTCATGCGACAATCGGGCGCCCTGTTCGAAGCTTCCGAACAGCCTCTGGATTTGTCCCGCTTGAATGAACGTCTGGACGAAGCCTCCAAGGGTTTCTCCGATGGCTACAAGATTGTGGTCGGTCAGAACTTCAGCAAGACTATCGGCCTGAAGGGTGCTGGCCGCGCACGCATCACCGTGACCTGGAACGGAACCACGCCCAGCATTTCTCTGCGCGTGATTCCGTCTGAATCCACCACACTTGAAAATCTTTACTTGCCCGCATTCTGCGCCCAGTTCGCAGAATTGAACTGTGGCCTTGTGCTTATTGCTGGTCCTGCCGCAAGCGGCCGTTCTACGACTATGACCACCTTCGCAGAAACTATTGCTGCAAATCGTGACGTCTATATTCAGACGGTGGAAAAGCCTATTGAACGTCTTTTGCAGAATGCCCGTGGCGCTATCGCCCAGCGAGAAGTCGGTTTGCAGGTACGCTCTGGAATTGAAGGTGTTGATCTTGCAATGAAGAGCGGCGCAGACGTTATCCTCTTTGACCATCTGGAAAATACAGACGAACTTTATGCCTTGCTCCAGGCTGCAAATGCTGGCGCATTGGTGTTCGCTGTAACCGCAGGCAACAACGTTCATTCTCTGCTTTCCCGCTTGCTCAGTTCCGTTCCGGAACAGAATCGTACGGCTCTTGCAAACGCCTTGGCTGACCAGCTGAAGGGTGTGATTGTTCAGCACTTGATTCCCATTGTGCAGAACCAGGGCCAGATTCTTGCTGTGGAAGCAATGAAGATGACGTCTCCCATGGCCAACCTCCTTCGCCGTGGTGAAATCGCCCAGCTTGTTGCTGCAATCAACAGCTTGAAGGATCAGGGTGTTTCCTTGGATGATTCCTTGCAGAAGTGCGTGGAATCTGGTTACATCGAAGGTAATGAAGCTTGGAAGCGTGCAAACGACGCACGTCGTTTTGCGGCATATCGTTCTGCTAACTAAAAGAGGTTTATCATGGCGACAGAAATTGAATCTTTGTTGGAATATGCCTTGAATGTTGGTGCCAGTGAATTGATTATCACGGAAGGTGCCCCCTCTGCAGTTCGCTTGGCTGGAAAGGTTTGTGCTATTCCCGATGCCCCCGCTATTGAAGTGGGTGGCCTCCGCGAAATCTTGACTTCTATGGATGGCGAATCCGGAACTGTGATGGGCTCCTGGTGCGGATCCAAGTGGCGCGTACGTTATTACCGTGCTGCTCTGGGCAATGCCGCTGTATTCCGCCCGGTTCTTGAAGACTGTCCTGAATTTACTGCTATCGGCGCTCCGGAATCCTTGAACAACTTGCTGGGCTTGAGTTCCGGCTTGGTTGTTTTTGCAGGTCCTTCTTGCAGTGGTAAAACTACCACTGCAACGTCCTATGTTTCTGCGCTTTGCCAGTCTAAGATCCTTCGAGTCAGCTTCTTGAATGGTGCTGAAGAAATTCCTGTGAAGCGCGGCCCCAGTTTGGTTCTGGATGATGCTTCTGGTGATGTTTCCCAGAAGATTGATCAGGCTCTTCGCAGTGGCACGGACTTGATTTGGCTTGGGGATTTCGACGGAAAGACCCTGATTCCGATTTTGCATGCAGCAGAAGCAGGCGCTCTTGTTGTCTTGAATGTGACTGCTGGCAATGCCGTAGGCGTTCTTGATGCATTGCTCTCTTCTGAATCTGCTGAAAATCGCGACCTGGTCCGCAACATGCTGGCCTCTGTACTTAAGGCTATTGTGGTTCAGCGATTGTTGCCGTCTACTCAGGGTGGCAGCACTGCAGCATGGGAAATCCTTTATGGTACCCAGAATGTGGCTGCTCGAATTCGTGGTGGCGAACACTTCACCTTGCCTTCTATCATTGCCGCTTCTGCAGCAGATGGCATGATGCTGATGGACGACTGCATCAATAGTCTTGTGCAGTCTGGTTATGTCGCAGCAGAGGATGCTTCCAGATATGTGGCTAATCCCGCACGTCTTGGCTAAATCATCCTTTAGGGTGGTTAGGATGGCGGCCTCCGTGGCTGCCTTTTCGGCGTTGGCAGTAACTGCATTTGCCCAAGATAAAACTGCGGCAGATGCAGAACTCATGCTGAGCGCTTTTGATGCGACAGAAACTGCTTCGGTTGAAACAGTGAGGGATTCTGTTGTGAATGAATCCGAGGTTATTGACTCCGTTCCGGAGACAGCCTTTGTTCCTGTTGCAGAACCTGTTGTTTCAACAAAACCTGCATTAAAGACTGTTCTCTACCTTAGTGGTGGTGAACGTTCTACCTGGTTCCATTTGGGCGTGCTCTACGCTATTGAAGAATACGGTATCCCTGTTGATTCTGTGGTTGGTACTTCCTGGGGTGCCTGGATTGGTTCCCTGTGGGCTAAGGGGGTTCCTCTGGATGAAATCCAGAGAATCATGAAGGACCCAGCAATTGCATCCTACGTGGGTCATGATCTTTCCGATCCGACAAACAAGCTGGGCTATGATAACCGCGATGCTTTCGAATTGCCTATTTCAAAAAAGGGAATCCCCAGTCTCCGTCAGCGTTTCACCATGAACGTTGATGAACAACTTCAGGTAACTCGCGAGAAAAAATCCCTGTACCCGGATACCATGGGTGTTAAGCGTTCTATCGCGAAATTGCGTTTTCAGGAAACCCTTTATCGTCAAGATGTGATTTTCAGGATTCCGTTCTCGGTGCAGGGTTGCGATGGAAAGGACGAGGGCAAACTTTCCGCAAATGTGATTTCTTCGTTGCCTTTGTGGGAAAATGAAGTTTCAGGTGAACTGTGCCCTCATTACGCTTTGCCGGTAGAAGATAATGCTGCGGAATTTCCGATCATCGTTGTGGCAGACCCTTTGCGAGGAACCTTAACGGGTGATTCTCGTTCCAAGCTTTTGAAACAAATGGCTGGAGCGAACTTGAACAATTTGCCGGGATCAACTGTTCGTCCGCACACCGTTTTGGACACGTCTTACACGGCTATGATTCAACTTGGTTTTTCAAGTTTTGAACACAATCTTTCTGATTTTGCGCCTTTTACAAACCGCCGTGTTTCTTATAAGGACCTGTTTGGTGGTAAGGACGTAAGGAAGTCCTGGTTTAAGTTCAATCCGACTTTCGACAGTTTGTCTTCAGAAACCCATAGTGCGGTGAAGACGTATTGGGATGATTCCGATACGGGCCTGGTCGCTTTGGAACATTTCGCTGAAAAAATCCTGCAGCGTCCCGGTTATGACTCTCTGGATTTTGATATGTTGCCTTCTGGTGACTTGATGGTTTCTGCGGCTGTTCATCCCACCTTTGATGTGGCTGTGGGTGGGTTTGGTTCCAATGCCTTGGGTGCTAATGCGTACTTTGAAGGAACGATGAATTTTGTGAACCAGATGGAAATGGAATTGGTCCTGTCTGGTTTTTGGGGCACCTCGTCCTATGGCGTTCAACCTCGTTTAAATGTTTCAAAGCTTTGGAGCAAACATTGGGGACTTCAGTTCGGTTACGATTACCTTATGCTGCGTCCGTTGAAGACTTACAATAATGATCTTCGTGGCGAGTATCGAATCGTATCGGAAGAACGCAGCGATTTCTCCATGACTGTTGTTTATGACGTAGACGTAAATCAAAAAGTTTCTGCGAACTTCTTGTTTGGCAATCGTACTTTTGAATTGAATCCCATTTATTATGGTTACGATGGTGTCAAAACCTTCCCGGTGTCGCCGAGCCTGAATTATGAATATTTGAATGGCGATGATGACCAATGGTTTTCTCAAAAGGGTTTTGCGGCTCATGCTTCTGCAGGCTTGCAGTCCATCGGGTTTAATTTCGGAATAAGCGACTTGATTCCGATTTACTGGAAATTCTCTGGTGATTTACGTTATTCCGTATCTCCGAAACCATTCGCGACCTTTACTGCGGGGGTTGCAGCGGCAATCGAACGTTATCGTCAGGAAGGCCATGGCTACGTGAGCCCGAAATCTTTTGAATACGCACCTTTGGATATTGCCTACCGTTATCACGCCCAGGTTACCCCCTGGTCAACAGAGTGGTATAACGAGGAACTGTCTTCCCATGAGTATGCCTTGATTCGCGGTAGCGCAGCCTTGCATAGCAAGTATTTTGGCCTGTGGTTGTTCGCTGCCTATTATCACGACTTTGAAGATAGTCCTTATGCCAAGTTGTCCAAGAACAAGTTTGTCATTGAACCCGCGCTTCGTCTGTCGTACAAATCCCTGGACATTTATGCGGGCATGAATCGCATTGTGGATAAGGATGGCTTCAGTGGCATAACCGATTTTGGTAACTATACCTACTTTGTCCGTTTCGGCAATTACCAATTCTAGTATCCGCTTGTATACAAAAAATATTTGAGCCACTCTAGCAATTAGGTTGGGCCATTTCTAAAATTGACAAAAAATTTAAGAAGGCCCTTTTATGCAGTCTAAAGTGCAAGTCAAAGATCGCTCCCTTTTGAGTCTTTCTTGGCCCTTGTTCATAACGTTTGGTATCGCAACCTGCCAACCGATGATGGACAGTTGGTTCCTTTCCCGCACTTCTGAAACTGCTGCGGCCGGTGTTGGTGCCCTGGGCCCTATTCTTGGTGCCATTTTTATGGCTATTACCGCCTTCTCTCAGGCGGGCGCAAGTATCGCCTCTCAATTCATGGGTGCGGAACGTCCCAAACAGGCCGGCACCACCCAGACTATGGTTCTTCTGGGTAGCTTGCTTTTAGGTGTTGCTATCATGCTGGTGACTATTCCGCTGGCAGGAAACATTGTCAACTGGATGGGCCTTACGGGAGACGCTGCCAAGTACGGTTACGAGTTCATGTTCATCGTTTCCTTTGGCTTTGCGTTCCGTTCCTTGCAAACGACGCTGACCTCCTTGATTGCAACCCACGGCCTTACCGGCTGGAACTTGATCGGAAACATTATCACCATCGTTTCCAATGCCATCATGAATGTGATTTTCCTGAATGGATACTTCGGCCTGCCTTGCATGGGCGTAAAGGGTGTTGCTCTCGCCACCATGCTTTCCTGGCTGATTTCTTCCGTAGTGCTTTATGCGATTCTCAAGTACAAGGTTCATCATAAGATTCGTAGCACAGACTTCAAACGCTCCTGCGTGATTCTTCCGGACTGGATTCGCATTGGCGTACCTGCCGCCGTGGAACCGGTCAGCTTCCAGATTTTCCAGGTGGTGCTTACGGCCATCATCGTGCATTTGGGCATTACTGCCATGACGGCGAGAATCTTTGCGGCAAACTTCGCCATGCTTGCGGTTATTTTAAGTGTGGGGTTGAGTAGTGGTAGCCAGATTCTTGTAGCTCACTTGGTGGGCGCCCATGATTTCGACAAGGCCAACCGCCGTTTACACCAGAGCCTTGCTGCGGGCTGTTCTAGCAGCTTGATCGTAGCCATTATCGTTGCGATTTTTGGAACGGAATTAATGTCCCTTTATTCCATTGATCCTGAAATCCAGAGGTTGGGCAGGATTTGCCTTTGGTGCGACGTTGCTCTCCAACCTTTCAAGGCCGCCAACATGACCATCACTTCTGCACTTCGTGCTTCCGGTGATTCCAAGTTCCCCGCGATTGTGGGCTCCACCATGATGTGGACCTTGGGCCTTGGCACGGCACTTCTTCTGGGCTTTGGCTTAGATCTTGGTCTTGCCGGTATTTGGCTGGGCATGGCTGCCGATGAATTCTATCGCTCCATCGTGAACTACATCCGTTGGCGCGGCGGTCGCTGGAAAGAACTGGGCGTCGTTTAGTGCCTTAGCTATAGTTTGAAAAAAGCCCGGGGCGATTGCCTCGGGTTTTAAATTGTTACTCCGGTATCGTCCGGGGTTCTGTATTACAACTGCGGTGCGCCGGTTTTTGCGCGGTTCTTTGCGGCAACGTCCTTGTACTTGTTGTGGTCGGCCAGGTTGTCGCTGAAGAAGTGGGTCATAGATCCGTCATCCTTGGCTACAAAATACAATGCCTTGGTTTCTGCAGGGTAGAGTGCTGCGGTAATTGCCTTGCGACCCGGATTGGAAATGGGACCCGGCATCAATCCAGGGAATTTGCGGGTGTTGTAAGGACTGTCGCTGTTCAACTGGCTCTTGTAGATGGGACCGGTCAAATTCTTGAAGATGAATCTTACGGTGGGGTCGGCACCCAGAGGCATGCCGATGCGGAGGCGGTTGTGGAACACGCCTGCAATGATGGGACGTTCGTCCGGCATACCGGTTTCTTCTTCCACCACGCTGGCCAGGGTCAACACGCGGTGCCAGTTGCCAAGGGTTTCCCATTTGGAGCCGGACTTCAGGTTGGCCTTCAGTTCGTCACGGAGCTTCAAGTTGGCTGCCACCATCTGCTTCAGGATCACTTCTTCATCGGCGTCGATGGGGAAGGGGTAGGTGTCCGGCAGCAGGTAGCCTTCCAAGCTGTTTGCTTCGAGACCCAGCTTGCGGGCGAACTTCGGGTCCTGGACCAGCTTGTTCCAGCGGTCCTCGTCCAGGTTCGGGTAAGCCTTTTTGACATAGGCTGGGATTTCCCAGGAGGCTCGACCTTCGGGGATGGTCACCTTACGAACGGCAATCTTGCCACTGGCGATGATGTCCAGAACCTGTTCCAGGGACTGTCCCTTGGGAATTTCGTACCAACCGGCCTTCAAGGACGGGTTCTTTTTACGGACAACCAGCTTATAGGCCACCTCGTCGTCCCAAATTCCGTTCTGTTTGAGGATCTGGAAAACCTTGGTGGGGGAGCTGCCCTTGGGGACCTGGATAAGCACGGAATCCTGATTTTGGGCTGTTGCGCCCATTCTGGAGTTCACGGAAGAGTACCCAAAAAAGGCGATTAGGGCCAAAATGGCGACAAAAACAAGTAAAATCTTCTTCATACACTAAAAATTTAAAAGAAAAATTACCGAAATGGAAAAATAAAAGGTATATTCCTATTGCATTTTGAATTTTTACCATGTTTCTAAGGAAGAGATTATGAAAAAGGTATTGGTAATTGCTCTCGTTCTTATGGTCGGCGTTTCCTTTGGTGCCGGCAAGAAGGTCAAGTCCAAGCTGGGCGATATCGACCTGACTAAGGAAAAAGACGGCGGTGCTGTTGTTTGTACCGCAGGCTTCAATGATGAACTTACCATCGTTAAGGACGGTGAAACCGAAGTGCTCGTTAAGGGTAACTGCGGTCAGGGTTGGGTTCCCAAGTCCAAGATTGAATACGTTGCACAGCTCGCTGGCGATAAGTCCATGAAGTTGGAAGGTGTGGACGTGGTCGGTTGGCTCGATAACCCGTCTGCAGTGTTCGTGTTGGAAAACGATGACCTTGACTTCGACGGCGTGAACATCGACCGTGACTTTAAGGAATACCTCCAGCACACTATGGACCGTGAACAGACCGAAATGCGCAACAACGAAAACTAATCGCTGTTGAACATCTCAAGAGTTTAAAGAAAGCTCCGCTTCGGCGGGGCTTTTTTGTTTTTGGAACTTTTTGCTCCGCTTTGCGTGATTATTTTCACGTTGTCTACCGCTGTAACCGAATTTACTTGGAGTAAGTTTTAAATAGCGTGGAAAAAAGGGCTTCCTTATATATTTTTTTGCTCGTTGGTTAGGGTTTTCTTGATAAAAAACGAGGAAATATGTTTGGTTCTAAGGTATTAGGCGTTACCGCCCTCTCTTTGGCTTTGGCCGCTTCCGCTTTTGGTCGAGTAGGTCCTGTTAGCCAGTATGGTCAGCTTCAGGCTGGCAAGAATTCCAGTGGCAAGGGCCAGATTTACGGTGCTTGCAAGGGCGTAACCTCTGGTAACGAAGTTCAGGTTCAGGGTATGAGCCTTTTCTGGAGTATTTCCAGTGACGTAGGTTCTCCTTTCTGGACAGCAGACTATGTCAAGGGCCTTGTAGATAAACAGAATATTCAGATTATCCGTGCTCCTATGGGAGTTGATGAAGACTGGGGTTCCGGTAACTATTTTACCAACAAGGGTTACTACCAGGGCCTCATGAACACCGTTGTTCAGGCTGCAATTGATAATGATATTTACGTGATTATCGACTACCATTCCCACAAGGCTTCTGACAATGTCAATAACGCTAAGGATTTCTTTGGCTATATGGCCCAGAAGTGGGGAAAGTACGACAACGTCATTTTCGAAGTTTTTAATGAGCCGATTTCCCAAAGTTGGGGTACCATCAAGACTTATGCAGATCAGGTGATTTCTGAAATCCGTAAGTACTCCGATAACCTAATTGTTGTTGGCAACCGTTCTTGGGACCAGTACCCGAATGAAGCTATTTCTGCTCCGATCAGCGATAAGAACGTTGCTTACACATTCCACTACTACGCAGGTTCCCATTCTACAGGTAACGAAGGCGCAAACGCAGTTCAGGCTATGAACGCAGGCCTTTCCGTGTTTGTGACAGAATGGGGTACCGTGAATGCTGACGGTGACGGTGGCGTGAGCGGATCCAACTCCGGTTGGCTTTCTTGGATGAACCAGCATAAGCTTTCCGGTGCAAACTGGGCTGTTTCCAATAAGAACGAAGGTGCTTCCTACTTTAGCGGCTCCGCCTGGAATTATTCAGAAAGTGGTAAATGGGTAAACGAAAACATCTTTAGCAAACTGCCTAAGTCTTATTCTGCATGTTCCGCTGGCGGCAACACTCCTGCATCTAGCAGCTCTGTGGCAAGTTCTTCCAGCTCTTTGCCGGCAGGTTACACTGATTATATCGATGACTTTGAAGACGGCGACTCCTTGGCATTTACAGGTGGCATCTGGTATGCCTATACCGATAAGGATGATCTTGGTGGATCCTCCATCACCAATACTTCCAATAAGGATGCTAAAGAAAATTCTGGCTACGATGTAGTTGTCAATGGCGATAACAACACCAAGGGCATGGGTGCCATTACCGGTATCAAGCTTGTCCAAGGGCAGAATAAGTATGAACCTTACGTGGCATTGGGCATCAAGCTGAATGCCGATGAAACTGCCTACGATCTTTCTGCTTGCAAGACTATTTCTTACAAGTACAAGGGTGCCGGCCATAATTTCAAGGTGGAGGACACTGCCGTCAAGGATTATGCCTTCCACCAGATTTCCAAGACGTCTTCCACTTCTTGGACGCAGGCAAATGTTCCTTGGGATATGTTGAATCAGCCTTCCTGGACAAGTGATCCCGTTACTCTTTCTCAGAAGAGAATTACAAAGTTCACATGGGAAGTGAAGGGTGACTTGAAGGGTTCTCAGCCTTCTCCTAACTACCTTTATATCGACGATGTTCGTTGCAACGGCCTTGCCATTAAGCCTGTGGTTGCTAAGCCTGCTTCTAGCTCCAGTTCTGCTCCGAAATCTTCTTCTAGCTCTGTGAAGAGCAGCAGTTCTTCGACACCTTCCAGCAGCTCTCGTACACCTATCGTCACCAACGTAGCCTTGACCAGCAACAATGCAACACAGAGTGTTACAGCCGGCAATGCAATCAAGAATATCACATACACCGTCACCAACGGCACATCCGCCACGGTTACTGGATTGCCTCAGGGCCTGCAAGGCGTTTTGTCAAGCGACAAGAAGACCTTTACCATCAGCGGTACTGTAGATGCATCCCTTGCAACCAAGGATTACGCATTCACCGTAACTGTGGCCGGTGTGGATAACAACTCTACGGCTACTGGCGTAATCAAGGTGACTCGAGCACCTATCGTCACCAGTGTGGCCTTGACCAGCAACAATGCAACACAGAGTGTTACAGCCGGCAATGCAATCAAGAATATCACATACACCGTCACCAACGGCACATCCGCCACGGTTACTGGATTGCCTCAGGGCCTGCAAGGCGTTTTGTCAAGCGACAAGAAGACCTTTACCATCAGCGGTACAGTAGATGCCTCCCTTGCAACCAAGGACTACGCGTTCACCGTAACTGTGACCGGTGTGGATAACAACTCTACGGCTACTGGCGTAATCAAGGTGACTGAGGTGCCCAAGTCTTCCAGTTCTGTGAAGTCCTCTAGCTCTGTTGCGCCGAGCTCCAGTAGCGAAACGCCGATTGTTTCTTCTAGCAGCGAAGCTTTGGCAGAGTCCTCCTCCAGTAGCTCTGAAGTACAATCTTCTTCCTCTGAGATTTCCTCCAGTAGTGTAGCAACTTATGTAGTGACTGGCAGCCTGGAACAAAGTGTTGTAAGAGGCGGGACGATTGAAACCGTCGTCATTACGGGCGTGAACACTTATTCCCGTAAGTCTTGGATCATCAACTTCCTGACGTTCCCGCAGAATGTTGCCGATGACAATACGATCACTATTTCTGGTGTACTTCAGTCTTGGGGCCCAGAAGGCGATTACACTGAAACGCTAGAGGTGAATGGAGAAAAAATCTACTTCACGCTCCATGTTCTTCCCAAGCCTGTTTCTAGTTCTTCTGTGGAATCCAGCAGTTCTGTTGTATCCAGTTCTAGCAGCGAAATTCCGGCAGAGTCCTCCTCCAGTGACATCCCGGACGCTGACCTGGAACTTTCTTCCAGTTCCGTGGTATCTCAGGCACTTGCAGTAAATATGGCTGGCGCCTTCAAGATGAGCTTTGCAAACAATCAGTTGACTCTTTCCATGGTCAAGTCCTCAACCGTCTCCGTGCAGGTGTTCGACATGATGGGTAACATGGTTATGTCTCAGCAGGTTGCTACATCAGGAAACGCAGTTGTTCCCATGAACAATATGCGCCAAGGCAACTATATGGTTCGTGTCATAGATGGTAGCGCTGCTCAGGTGGCTCGAATCTCCATCAAGTAAACATGATTCACAAATAGGACTTCAATTCCTCCATGAGGCTTCGCTCCTAAATGGGCGGGGCCTCTTTTTTTTTGACCAACGAGGTAAAATCTCTGCGATATTTAACTTTTTATGCATGTATATGCATATTTGCATAAAAAGTTTGGCTAAACGCTGCAAAAACTAATAGGCTTTTTCTATATTACGACCCATGAAATTTTCAAAAGGTGTAAAAGACGGTCTGCCCATTGGCATTGGATACTTTGCTGTGTCCTTTGCCTTTGGTATCAACGCTGGCGCCGCTTTGAATTCCTGGCTGTTGGCAACCTTTATTTCCATGACCAACTTGACTTCTGCAGGTCAGTTTGCCGGTCTCAAGATTATGTCCAGCGCTACAGGTACTTTGATCGAACTTGCCATTGCCAGCTTCTTCATCAATCTCCGCTATTCCTTGATGGCTATTTCCCTTTCCCAAAAGGTGACTCCTAGTTTCAATACTGCAAAGCGTCTTTTGCTGGCTACCGGTATTACCGATGAAATTTATGCAGTCTCCATGGCCCAAAAGGAAAAGGTGAATCCGTTGTATTTCCTCGGTCTTATGACGCTTCCTTACATTGGCTGGAGTGGCGGTACATTGACTGGCGCCGTTTGCGGACAGATTCTCCCGGACATGGTGGTAAATGCTTTGGGCGTTGCCTTGTACGGAATGTTCATTGCCATCGTTGTTCCTCCCATGAAGTCTGATCGCCCCACTTTGATTGCCGTCCTTATTGCCATTGCCCTGAGCTTTGCTTTCTTCTATGCACCCGTGCTTCGCGATGTAAGTTCCGGCTTTGCCATTATCATTTGCGCAGTGGTTGCTTCCCTTGTTTGTGCAGCACTGTTCCCTGTGAAGGATAATGCAGGTGAGTCGAACAACTCCGACAATGAATCCACCTCTTCCAAGGAGACGGTGTAATGATCGACTTCAATACTTACATTGAATTCCTTGCAGTGATGGCTGGTGTCACTTACCTTTTGCGCGCGGTTCCCTTTGTTCTTTTGAAAAAGGAATTGAAGAGCCCCTTCTGGAAATCCTTCCTGGCCTACATTCCCTACACGGTTTTGAGTGCAATGACGGTGCCTGCAATTTTCTATGCTACCGAAAGCCGCCTTTCCGGCATTCTTGCCTTGGTGACTGCCACAATCGCTTCTTTGCTTGGCCGAGGCCTTGTAGTGGTTGCTGTGGTGGCTTGCGTTACCGTTCTTTTTGTAGACGGACTTCTGTAATCTCCAAAGTTTTCTAACTTAAGCCGTACTTATGTTGGAAGAACAGTGGAAAAAGATTAATGAACTTTGCGACAAGTTGTCCAAGGTCACCTACGAAAATCTGACGAAGATTATCCGTCTTAACCAGACGGGAAGTTCTTCTGCTGCACAAAAGCTGGATGACAGTTTCCAGAATGATATTGATGCCTGGATGGGTGGCGGCACTTGTTTCAGCATGACTTGGCATCTGTATCAAACCTTTACGGACATGGGCTTGAAACCTCGATTGGTGATGGGCCATAAGCGTAAGGAACGTAACATCCACTGCGCCCTCATTTTGCCCGACGAAGAACCCTCCGCATGTCATCCCGGCCTTGTGCCGGGATCTCCCTTCGCGGTCCCTGCCCGCGAATACCTTTTTGACCCGGGCTACTTGATTTTTGAACCCCTGCCTATTCCTCTTCCACCTCCCTTTGGAACAGGTTCTGCATTTTTTCCGTTGGTTCCCAACTGCGTGCGCCTAGACCGCCCCAACAACGAATCCATGGAACTTTGGACGGGTGGTGCTGGCGCTCCCATGAAGCTTCGTTTTGATTATCCGGTGGAAGGTGTTTCCGTAGAAGAATTCAAACAGCATTGGAACGAAAGCTTCTATCGCGAAATGATGACCTATCCGGTTCTTAATCGTCTGGATCGTGAAAAGGGAATTCAATATTATTACCAAAAAGGAAATTTGGTGACCCGTGATGCCAATGGATCCCGCATGGAAAAGATTGAAGCTCCGAACCGTGTTGAAACATTGAGCCGTATTTTTGGTCTAAAGCCGGAGCTTATTGACCAGGCATTGGGTATTTTGGACAAATAATTATATATTAGAAGAGTTCAATCTCAGGAGTATATATGAAAAAACTCGCTCTTTCTCTCTTGGCCGCAGCCTCCCTTTTCTTTATGGGTTGTGGTGCCTCCAAACTTGAAATGCAGGAACAGTCTTCCATGTGTGATGTCATGGTTGAAGTTCGTCAGGTACTGAATGACACCATTAGCTTGTATGTGGGAAATACGTTCTACCTCAATGCAAAGCAGGTTATTGCCGACGACATGTATCCTCTCTATGCAAGCACCCGCGACCCGGCTGAAATTGAAAAGCCCGCTGCAACCAATGTCATCAACAGCGACGAAGAATTCCTGAACTACCTCCGCCGTGCAGCTCCCCAGATGACTCAGATTGGTTTGGTTATCGGTTCTACGGCTGCAAACGAAATCGGTTTTGATGAAGGCGAAACTGTTGCAAAGATGACAAAGATTTTCCAGAAGATGGGTGGCGGTTCCTTGATCCTCTTCCATGATAATGCGGAAGGTGAACTCACCGACATGAAGAAATTGTTCTAGTCAAAACAGATTTTCTCAAAATAGAAGTGCCCAAAGCCTCTGCTTTGGGCATTTTTGCGTATAGTATGTCACGGTTTTTTGCAATGTAAAGAAAACCTTAAAAAACTGGTTTTTGAGAATGTATATTAAAATTCAATCGAAAAAGGTTAGGAGGTTTAATTATGAATAAAATGGTCAAGGCCACTCTTGTTAGCGCTGCTGTTGTCGCAGGCTGTTTCTTTAGCGCATGCTCGGAATCGACTCCGACTAACGGCGATGTTGCTGAATTGCCGCAGAGCGATTCTGAATCCCTTGTTGTCATGAGCAAGGCTGATCTGGATAAGATCAGTACATATGAGGACAGTCTTTGTGATGAAGATGATGCGTCCTGCGAAGAAGAAGATGTTTACCCGATGTTTTCGATTGTCGCCAAGAGGATTATGGATCCTCATGAAAGGGATAAATCTACTTACGAGATTTGCTATTACAAGGTTGAATCCCCGGACGCAGAAACAGTAGAGGTATGTCCGGCAAATCTTGACGGTTCCGACTTGTCGGTAAAATTCTACCTGGTTGCGGGTTTAACGTTTGCTGATTCAGGTTATGTCCTTGAATACGGTAAGGTATACTTTGGCGGCATCGACCTGACGGACGGAATTGTTGTTAGAAAGAATGCGGTTCAGCTCCCTCCGGGTCGTTTTACCTTGTGGATTTCTATCGATGATAACCTGAAAAAAATTGCCAGCTTCCGAATGTCGGCAACTGTGGATGTTGTTTCCGAAAATGCGGTCGCCCATTTCTTTGACGACGATGGCAAGGAAATTGTCGAGAGGCGTGCTGACTATGACTTTGTTGGGGAAGGTCTGCTTGCCGATGAACTGACCCTATCCAACCTTGTTCCGGTGTATGTTTCGGCTCTGTCGAGCACAGCAGATGGAAAACTGCTTATGAACCCGTATAATGCTGTGGACGTAGAATATACTTTGCATGTTGAAGAACCGGTCCATCTGTATAAACGTGTAGGTGGAGAATACAGCGAAATCTACCAATCAAGCGTTCTTAGAATTGGATCTTCCGGAGTTGACACTATTTACGTGGCTGCGTTCTCGAAGGATGTTGACGGTGAAACCCTTGATGCACACTTGAGTGTTGTCGGCGGAAACCGTACTGCGAATATAGTCTTCAAGAAACCGTAACTACTTCATTCGCTTCCATTCACGGCGTAGCATAAATATGCCGATGAAAGCTGTTCCCACGTCTGCAACGGGCTGTGCGCAGAACACGCCCGTAAGGCCGAAGAACAGGGGAAGAATCAACAAGAATGGAATAAACAAAATCAATTGACGGCAGGCGTTCAGGAACATGGAACGACCTGCCTTTCCTGTACCCTGGAAGAAGCTTCCTGCAATCATGCCGAAGGGGACCATGAAAATGGTGCAGGTAAAGAGACGCATGGCCTTGGCTGCCACTTGCTGCATTGTCAAGTCGCCGGGAGCAAAGGGAGCCACAAAGGCTTCGGCCTGCCACTGGACCAGGGCCCATGCGAGAATCATAAATGCCAAGGAATAGATGTAGGCGAACTTTACCACGCCCTTGACGCGGTCAAATAGCTTTGCTCCGTAATTAAAACCGATAATAGGTTGTGTTCCGTTGACGAATCCCAGTAGCGGCATTACGATGATGGAAACAATACTGTTCAGAATACCGAAGGCGGAAATGGCCATGTCGCCACCGCTCATGGTTTCTGTAGCTTTGAGGCTCTGGTTTCCGTAGGTGGTGAGGCTCCATGCCAGAATTGCGTTCATCAGGCTGTTGCAAATCTGCATCACGGAAGGGGGGAGGCCCAGGATGTAAATCTTGCGAACGTAGGGCCAGCGCAACTTCATGTAGCGACGGTTAATCTTGATGGGAGTGGTCTTCTTCAAGAAGAAGTGGGTAATCAAGAGGCTGCTGACCAGCTGGGAACAGATGGTTGCCCAGGCGGCGCCTTCAATACCCCAGTGCAACTTCATGATGAAAACGTAGTCCAAGATCACGTTGGTGCCCGCACCGATGATTTCTCGGAACATGGCTGTCTTGGGGTGGCCCATGGAACGGATAAAGTGGTTCATGCCCGGAGCCACCGTCTGGAAGACAGCGCCAAGCAAAATAATGCGCATGTAGCTTGTAGCCACCGGGAGGGTCTGGTCGCTGGCGCCAAAGAGGCGGAGCAACGGCTCCATGAAGGCTTCGCCCACGGCAAAAGCTCCCACGGCCATGATAATGAGCAATACGAAGGCGTTGTTCAGGATGATGGCGGCCTGTTCGTACTTCTTTTCCCCAAGACGGATGGAAAAGAGGGTGTTGGCGCCTACGCCTACGATCATGGACATGGCCATGATGAAAAGAGCGATGGGGAAGCAGAGGGTGATACCTGCGATACCCAGGCTACCAACGCCCTGGCCCACGAAAAAACGGTCCACTATATTATATAGGGCATTGACCACCATGCTGATGATGGCTGGTACTGAAAACTGCAGAACCAGCTTGGGAATGCTGGCGGTACCGAAGGATTTTAACTTATTTGAATGTAATTCGCTCATTTCGGGGCGCAAGATAGAAAAATAGCCCCCTGGTTGAAAGGGGCCTAAAATTCATGAAAAGCGCATTTTTGTTCAAAAATCGCGATTTTTAGGCGGTTGCGACCTGGTTTCTGCCGTTTTCCTTGGCAATATACAGCAATTTGTCGCATTCGGCGATCATCTGGTCGATTTTACCGATTTCTTCGCCCTGCTTGCTGCAGAGCCCCAGGGAGATTGTCACCGGAATGATGGTGTCCTTCCAGGAGAAACGGTGACGTTCCACGGCGGAACGGAGGCGTTCGGCGCTCTTTTTTGCGTCTTCCGGGCCGATTCCTGCCAGGAGAAGGACGAATTCCTCGCCACCATAGCGGGCCAGGAGGTCGGACTCGCGCTTTTCTTCCTTGAGGATGCGTGCGATTTCCTTGAGGACCATGTCTCCACACTGGTGGCCCCAGGTGTCGTTGACTCGCTTGAAATGGTCAGCGTCCACCATTATAGTATGTACAAAATAGTTGTTGCGACGTGCAAGAGCCAGTTCGCCCAGGCTACGGTCCATGAAGGTGCGGCGGTTGCTGATCTTGGTCAGGGGGTCCATGGTGGCGGCTTCGTACAGTTCTCGGTCAAAAGCTTCTTCAGACGGATCCTTGAAGTCCACCTTGAGCACCATCTTGCCAATCTGCAGACGATTATCGGAGTCCAACTGCATCTTTTGGACGGGGGAACCATCCACAAAGGTCCCGTTGGTGCTGCCCATGTCCTGTACAGTGACATTTCGGCCATCAAAGGTCAGGGAGCAGTGTTTGCGGCTCACAAGCTCGTCGTCCAGCTTGATGTCGGCGTCGGCGCCTCGACCAAGGACTACGGTCCCTTTTTCCAGGGGAATCTGCTTAAACTTGTTCTGGGGGTACAGGACGATCAGGTGCGGTCGCATTTCCACCGTGGAAAACTTAATAGTGTTATTACCGGCTGCGATAGTCTGGTCTAGGTCCTGCATTTGGGGTCTCCGAGTGTCTTACGAAATGGAAATCTAATATAATTTCTGCAAAAATATGTGATATTTGCACGTTTTCGCCAATTATTCACATTTTGTTTACAGAAAAAACCTTTTTTTTAACTATTCTTTGCAAAAATAATTGGCATTTTTGAAAAGAAAAGAATAGATTTCAACCCGGTGTGGCATTTCAAAAAGGCCGGTCTTTTTGCTATGCCGTTGTTGGAAGGTTTTACATCGATGGAAAAGAGAATTATGAAAAACACGAAAAACACCTTGCTTAAGTGGTTGCTTGGTACCAGCTTGCTCTTTGCTGGTGTGCAGAGCGTCTGCGCTGCATGTCTTGGTACCTTGCATTTCCAGAGACCTGATGATTGGAAGGTTGCTTATGTTACAATAAACACCGCCGTTCAGATTCCGGCCTCCACGCTCAATGCGACCACTGGTTTCTACGACTATGATTTGTCCAATACAAAGGCTCAAACCCAGGAACTTTACTTCGGCTTGCAGACAGCTCCTCCTCTGTCAGATCAGCAGGGCGGTTCGATTAATTATATTTTGGCCAATACGTGGAATGGCACAAACTCTAACGATCCAAATTTCATCGTGAATAACCGTAATACTCTCGGTATTAAGTGCCCGGGTGAAGGTAAGGATGTTTGGGTTATGGAAAACCCGAAGAAGCCTAATACCACCTTGGTTTCCTATACCAAGCCGGACCTTCATTACCTCTACGTTCTTGTTCCGGATGAAGAAGAATGGAAGTCTACTCCTCCGAAGGTTAGTCTTGACGGCTCCTTCGAAAATCGTAAGGCTATGAGTGTTGACACCCGCATGTGCGGTTGGTACTACTATGTCTGGATGAACGAAGAAGTTCCGGGCAGCATTCTTATTGTCCGTGATGACGACCCTGATTTGGAAGAAGCCATCGGCTTTGAAGGTGCTGGCGCATCTACCACCACTCCCATTCCGGCTGACATGCTTTTCTCTGCCTATGGCGAACGCCTTTACTTTGTGACCTCTCCTGAAGTTGCAGAAGAATATCCTGAATCTATGGCTGGTGAATTGTTCTCTGACAAGGATCCTGGCATTGAAGGTAACTGTAAGTATAGCTTGGCTGCACTCCTCTACGATACAGATGCCTCTATGCATGGCGCTTTCACCTGTGATGCTTACCCGGCTGTGGCTTCTAACGGTTGCTATAATGCTGGATCCAAGTATAACTACCCGGGTGCTGGTGCTGCAAATACGGTTCCCTGTATTGGTGTGACCAAGGGTATTGTTGCTGACATCTTGAACAAGGAAACAAAAAAGCCGACCTACAATGCTGCTAGTGGCTGCTTTGTTAGCCAGGAAGCTTTCGATGTGATGTTCAAGGAAACTCCGGGCGTGAACTTTAAGCATTGCCGTAACGTTGAGTTTGGCTTGCAGAAGGACGGTATGTGGGAATATGATAGCTATAACGAACCCACAGGTGCCTTCACTATCTTGAACGATCTTGCTGACTCTGTCAAGGCTGGCGTTTGCACTGACTATTGCGAAGTTGCTGCGACTCCGCGTGCTGGTATGGGTAACGTGTCCTATGGTACTGGTGCTTTGCAAATCCAGTTTACCAATGGTGAAGAAGTTATTCGGGAAGAACCTGAAGGTATTTCCGCTGCAGCTACTAAGTTGCTTGGCTTTGTGAAGGACTGGTCTGCCATTGAACCGAACAGTGGTCTTCCGTATATTGACCTCTATCCGGTTGCTGCAGGTGAATTCGGTGACGGTAAGAATCCGAACGTTTATGATAACTCCACTTGGGATAAGCGTACCAAAGGCATGAACAACCAGATGTTCTGCTTCGAATCCCATGCAAACTTTGTCTATCGCCCGGGCATGCAGTTCTCCTTCCGTGGTGACGATGACATTTGGGTTTATATCGATAACAAGCTGGCCGTGGACCTTGGCGGTACCCACCTTGCTGCTCCGGGTTATGTGAACTTGGATGATTTCACTGGTGCTTCCGGTAAGCTTGCTGAAAACACCCAGTATGATATTGATATCTTCTTCTGCGACCGTCGTACCGACATGAGTAACGTTCGTATCAAGACCAATATGTACATTGTGCAGAACACCTCCATTACCGCAAAGCCGGTTAAGGAAAAGGGTAACTCGGCTGTTACTTCTTATGCCATGTGCTATAACAGATCTGGTGACGGTTCCTGCGAAGCTATTGCTTCTGGTTCCAATGATGCTGTGCAGTGCTGTGGTAAGGAATTGCTCGGTGGCAAGGAAGGCTGCGAAGGCCTTACCCTGGAATACTACCTTGTTGCCGGTTCTGCCTGGAATGATTCTGCCAAGGCTCTTGCTTCTGGTGCCGTTCACTACAGTGGTATTGACCTGACCAACCCCATTTCTCCCAAGATTGATAAGAAGGCTATTGATCTTCCCTCTGGTCGTTGGAGCTTGTACCTCAAGATTGGCAATGAAAAGAAGAAGGTTGCTTCTTTCCGTAAGGCCGGTGAAGTTGACGTTGTCTATGGCAATGCTGTGGCTGTCTATATCGATGAAGAAACTGAAAAGGAAATTTCCTCCAAGACCAAGTACTACAACTACACCAAGTCTGCTATGGCTGGTGGTGGCAAGAACCCGGTCGCAACCGACCTCGTTCCGATGTACGTTTCCGCAGTTGCATCTGAAAAGCGCGAAGACAGAATCGTGATGCAGCCGGATGACTCCAAGGGCTTTACCTATAGCCTTGATATTCCTAGCGGTATGAAGGTCTATAAGAAGAATGCAAGCGGTGGTTACGACGAAATCAGCTCCACCACTTCCAACACAATTGATGATACTGGTGTTGATACCATCTACGTGTTTGTCTCCTCCTTGATGATGGATACAAAGAAGGGCAACCCGCAGTCCTACAGCATCAAGGTTGTCAACAGACCGACTCCGGCTGTTATTTCCTTCTACGTTCCGCGTCTTGCCTTTGTTGATACCTTGTACAAGGATTCTGCAACAAACAAGTGGGTGTTCAGCACCAACTTCCGCACTCAGGGTGATACCATTGATGGCAAGATTGAAGAACGTTTGACCGGTATGGGTTACAACTTCTTCCTGGTTGCTCTTAAGCCCAATGACGCTGGCAAGTACGATATCTGTGATGATTGTAACCTCAAGTTCAGCACCAAGGCGGGTACTTCTCCGGGTCTCGAAGCAATCGATACTACTCAGCTGAAGATTGTTAACGGTGGTGCTGTTTTCCAGGTTCGCTCCTTGAGACAGTATCGCATTGCTGATAACAACCCGGCTAAGCTCGTTGTTGTTGGCCCGACTTCCTTGAGTAATGCTCAGTATACCCCGATCTTCTTTGCTGAACCGCCTTGCCCGATTCCGGCATTTGCTGACGTGTTCGATGTTGAAGGTGCTAAGTCTTCTATTGATATGAAGATTCCTGGTCCGTACTTCAGCACGGAAACCGTATATCAGGATGGTATCGCTGACATGGTGGATGTGTACTACAACCGCCTGGTTCCGAAGGACTCTGTCCCGCTGGCAATCTGTATCGAATGGGAAACTTCTTCTGCTGAAAAGTTCTATCCGGCAAAGGATTCTCTCTATTCTACCAGAGATCCGGAAGACTACTACATTCTCTGTAACGCAGTTGTTACCACCGATGACATGGAAGTCACCAATTGTGACCAGACTATGACCGATGGTGAAGATGGCTCTGTCGTAACGGATTCTGCAACTGGCAAGCCGGTTATGTACTGTGATCAGCGCGTACGTCTTAAGAATCTTGCTTTGTCCAAGCTTCCGAAGACTGTTGGCCCGGGTAAGGTTACTTCCTTCTCTGCCTATAGAGAAAAGAAGGGCGGCCTCGTTAAGCAGGGCTTTACTTCTGAAGTTATGGTTGATCGTATGGCTCCGATTCCGGTCTCTGCACGAGTCCTTACTTCCAAGAACTCCAAGGGCCAGTCTTCTGACCAGGATGTTATGACCATTATCATGTCTGAACCGGTTAGAATCGTTGACGATGTTGATAAGTTCAATGTCTTTGACTTCTACATTACCGGTGGTCACTGGGATGATTCTCAGCGCTTTGTCTCTCCGACCGAAGGCACCACAAGTACAGTTACCCCGTTGATGGCTCCGACTCCCAGCAATGATACCATTAAGGTTATCTATAAGATTGTGATCGATGAATCCAATGGTATGGCTAAGAACATGACTCCGAAGAAGGATGACTACCTGCGTCTTAGCGGTAATGTGGAAAAGAAGCTCTTCTTCTGGAGTGACTTGACTGAAACCAACGTGGCTGGTGCTGATAGTATCCGTAAGGTTGTTGCTCTTAAGAACAGCGATGATATCTACCTGAAGGAAGAATACTACTGGAATGCTCCGACGGGCTATGCAGAAACTATGCGTCTGCCTTCTCCGTGGGTTGAAATTGAAGGTGATGCTGTGAACAACATTACCGTGAACAAGTTCGCATACACCAGTTACGCAAATGATGCAAAGACTCCGATTGTTGTCAACGCATACAACAAGCGTAGAACCTTCAATGAAATCATTGATAAGGAAGGTGGTATCCCGGGTCACTTTGTCCAGGCTGACTTGATGTCTTACTACAACAAGTTGTCTGCAGAAGATCGTGCTAACCTTGATCTTGACCAGGTGTACTTCTACTACAAGGTTGAATACTTCACTAACCTTGGTAACTATGTTGCTGGTACAAGCGGAAAGATCTACTGTAAGGATGAAACTAATAAGAAGTTGAATGGTGGCAGAACCTTCTTTGGTGAAGAATCTGAAAACAAGACCTGTATCGAAGCAGGTACCAACCGTAACTTCTACATTGGCTGGAATATGCTTTCTGATGAAGGCCGCCAGGTTGGTACCGGCGTCTACATCACCAAGGTTCAGACTTATGTGAAGATTGGCCGCAAGAAGGATGGAAAGAAGGATCTTACTACTACCATTGGTGTGAAGAAGTCCGACAATTCCAAGATTTACTCTCCCAAGGGTGAAATCTTCCCTGAACAGTTCTAGCATCTAGTTGCTAAATAAGACCTTCCGGTTAGTAGCCGGAAGGTCTTTTTTTATTATATTTGAGGCATGAAAAAGATTGTTGCATTTTTGACTGTTGCCGCAGGTTGCGCCATGGGCTGGGCTGCTGACCAGCCTACTGATCTTGATTCCCTGTTCCGTGGCAAGGAATACAAGCCTGCTCTGAGCGCATCCTTGAGGGATACTACTTCCAATCAGGCTGTTCCCAGCAAGTCTTCTAATGCCAAGTCCAGCAAGTCTGATGGCTACTATGTCCTTCAGTTTGAAGCTGTTGCTGATTTTGATGCCGCTCAGCGTCGCCGTGCACAGATTTCTGCAAGCACTGGTTATGCAATCCAGGTTGTATTTGATACTCCCTTCTACAAGCTTCGTGGCGGTGGATGGACGACGAAGAAGGCTGCTGAAGACAAGGCTCGTGAATTATCTGCCTATAACATCAACGCCTTCGTTGTCAAGTTGAAGTAAGCCTCAAGTAGAATCGCCGATTTTGCAAAAGAAAACCCCACTCGTTTGAGTGGGGCTTTTTGTTTTTAAGATCACGGACTGCCGTTTATTCTAGCAAACCCAGAGCCTGCTTGAGGTTGTGCTCGTTCAAGGACTGGGGCATCAAGGCTCGTTCTTCCGGAGATACGTAGACCAGCTTTCGTTCCAAGTCCGGACGGGAAGAACGATCGCGGGGCTGTACTTCCATAGGAGTAAGGGAGTAGTAGAACGGACCGGTCTTCACAAAGCGCTTCTTTTGGAGGCCCTGATTGATTGCGTCAGTCAAAGCCTTTTCAAGCATGGGACCTGCTCGGTCTACATGGTGAAGTTCTAGCACGCGGTGCTTAAGGATGTCTTCATGAATCGGGGCTTCGTGGTCCACGTAGAACTTGAGCTGCGTAATGAGGGCGGCTGCGGGAAGTTCTGCGATAGGCTTGTCATGAGGTGTGCCTTCGATTTTCGGATGCTGTACTGCATAGGGCACCACGGCAGTGCCTTCTCCCGCCATCTTTTCTGCAACATCGTCGTCATCTTCTGCTTCGGTTTCTGCAGAAGGCGGCGGAGCGACGCTTTGTTCGATAGCGATTGTTGCAATCATGTGTCCGACTTCGTCGGCGTTCATCATGTACCAGAAGGGCAACCACAGATGGAGAACCTTCCATCCCAGTCTTTTCAGGAGGATCGGACGGATGCAGGTCTTGTCTTCAACAGAGTCGCAGAAACGTTCAACGGTACAGTCGTCTTCAATGAGGGCGAGGAATCGGTTTGCATTGTTGGCGTCAACAACCACAGGTCCAATGGAAATTCCTCCGCGGTTGAAGGATTCTTCAATCTGGATGTTTTCCTTTTCCAATGCGCTGAGAACCTGCGACTTGATGGCAGATTCTGCGGGATGACCTTCGCTCTTGACAGTGAAGTTCTTTTCTTGCAGGTAAGAAATCCATTCCCAGAACAGGGATGTCCTGGAGGTTCCCTTCTTGGACATGTCTGATTCGGAAATGAAAACCCTGGTTTCAACCTTTGCCAACGTCGTGCAAACGGAAATCTTTCTGTCGTTAGCCAAACCGCTTGTATTTTCAGATTCGGCACAGACGAAAATTACATCACGGAAACGGTCAATGGCTCGTTCCGGAGTTTTAATAAAGTAACGGATGTCCTGGTTTTGCTGGTCAAAGAATCTTGCTGCGCCGGAACCGGAAGCGAGCATGGCTCTAATGGCAGCTTCGATTTCGTGACAGGTGGACTGATGGAAAGCGATGATGCCGAGGGTCTGGCTAGGATTCTTTTCGGCATGACGAATTGCTGCCTGGGCAATTGTCATTACCTTGTCCATAACAGTCTTGAAGCGGATTCCCTTGAACTCAGAACGGTTCGGTGCAGGGAATTGCTTGATGCTGTTATTGTAAATTCTGTCGTTTGCAAATCCAATCAAGGACGCATCGGCGTATTGGCTGGAAAGCCACAGTTCTCTTGTGGGGACACCCTGACGGAGGATGGATGACAAAATGCTTTCTACGAAGAACGGCGTGTGCTTGAGCGGGTTCTCCTGATAAGCGTCGTATGGCAGCATCTCGTGGTTCGGGTTGTGCGGGTCGCCGATGAAGACAACCTTTTTCGAACTAAGGATGCTGGGGAGGGCTTCTACGACGGTGATGCAATCAGCGTCGAGAAGGATTGTCAAATCAAACTTACTGTCAACGGGAAGGGCCAGCGAGCCGTTTACGTTGACCACAGTTAGCAATTCCGGACTCTGTTCGACGGCGTTGTGGAGTTCCTTGAAATTTGCGTTACTGAATTTATCCAAAAGGTCGCGGTAGGCGCTGTTCTTCTTGTAGCGAGCCTTGGGATTCAAGGAGAACAAGTCCGGGCAGCTACGTGTGGCAGCCTGGATTTGAACACCGGACCAATGATGAACGAACGCCTGAAGAATGTCCTTGTTGACATTGGCGGTATCTTCAACGAAGGATACCAGTCCAGGACAGTTGTAGTTTTCAAGTTCGTTGAACAAGGATGTCAATTCCAAATGGACGTCCAGGTTGTCCCAGTTTTCACTCCAGGACTTGATGGTGTCCAACCACTTGTTAATGTCCAAGCTGTCCAGCGGAGTTTCCAGTTTCATGTCCTTGGAAATCTGGCGGATGGACTTCTGTAGATTCTTTACGGAACCGGAAATGGTTTCAAAGTCGTCGAGAATTGGCTTGATGTTGTGCCACTGTTCCAGGATCTGGAGCAGCAAGTCAAGACGGGGGTTGTCTTCGTACTTCTTGCGGAATTCAAAGACGTACTGAATCTTCTTGTGGAGTTCCACCCAGTTAGAACGTTCGTACTGCCAGTCCTTGCCCAACAGATGGTTGCCGAGCACGGCACTTTCCTTGTAGGCTTTCTTGTTTTCCTGCAGTTCCAGCAAAGTATCGATCAAATCGAGCAACTGGATGTCAGAGGAAACGTCCTTGGGATTGCGGATGACCTGAAGCAACTGCTTCTTGGAAGAACGGTATCTGTCGGAAAGGCCTTTCAAGGTAGCCTTCTGGCTTTCTGCAAATTCGTCTCGGGCTGCAAGAACGTTTGTGTCTACTGCTTCGTCGGTATAGATTTCAGAGGTCTGACGACGGTAGCGGACCCACTTGTCTCCAGCTTCGGAAAGTTCAAGGAGGGTATCCTTGTAGGCTGCCCAATTGCTAGAACGGAGTTCCCAATCTTCAAAGTCAGGAGTGTCCTGGTCGAAGTTGTCTTGAATCAGTTCAAGAATGTCAGACAAGCTCGCAAGGAAGATTCCGGTGGGGAACAGACCTGCATTTTTTAAAAGCTTGATGGTCGTGTCTAGCTTGGAAACGTTTTCCGCGGCAAGCTTCAGTTCCTCGGAAATGGAAGCTTTCTTTTCGGCGGTGAGGCTAGGTACCTTTACGCTTTGGAACGCTTGGCGTGCTTCAAAACCCTTCTTGTTGAAGTACAGGTCGGAAATCTTTTCCAGGTCAGCCTTCAGTGCAAGATAGCTGGCGTAGTTCAGTTCGCTGACTCCCTGGAAAATGGAATCGGGGAACTTGCGCTTTGGTGCCTTGGCTGCGATGAATTCTTTCAGCAAGTCTGCCAGAAGAACGCCGGACGGTTGAATGGGGTTGTTGACGGTTTCGTAATAGTCAAGGAAATCCTTTCGTGCTTTTCTTACATCGTTTGCCAGGGCGTCGCGATCGGCGTCGGCGAATGTACGGAAAGGAGGCTTCCATGCGTTCTTGAATGCGTTTGCGGAAACTGCACGGCGAGTGACCACCAAAACTTTCTTTTTCTGTGCGACTGCTTCTGCAACGATATTGGCTGCCACCTTCATCTTTTCGGTGCCGGGCAGAGCCTGGATTGCATAGGCGGGGGCTCTGTCGTCGAGAGCGTCCATGGTGACTTTCGTAGTGTGAGAGTCAGTCTGATACAGGAAGTGGTGATCTGCCGGGGAGTAGACGTGGTCGAATGCGTCGTTTTCAAACAAGGATTCTGTTACGTCGTAGCCGTCGCCATTGAGGAATGGCTGGATTGCGGCGTTAGATTCAATCTTCTTGTCTGTCCAGCCGATTTCGTAACGCTTCTTGAAAAGAAGGCGGCTGGTGTGGAAGAATCCGAGGCAAAGACCGTGACGGGTGAACTTCCAGTTGCGTTCTCCTGCAATGGCCTTCTCGAAGAGGGAGAAATACTGCAGGATGCTAAACTTGCCGTTGGTAATAGCGTCTTCAGCCTTGGGCAAGGCAATCTTGTCCTTGAGGCGTTCTCTGAGAACGACGTTTTCAATGGGCTGACGGTTGGCAAGAGTTAAAGTCTTCTTGTTTACATCGGCGTCTACGGGAATCAAAAGGCTGGGGGCAAGGGCATTGCCGTCCCATTTCAAGAAACCGAGAACGAGGTATAAATCAGATTCTCCGAAATCTTCGTACTTTTCGCGAAGAACTGCGGACATGGAGTCTTCCATGGCCATCTTCTGCTGGGCGGTAAAATTTGCAGAAATCGGGAAAAAGGAATCCAGGGGCAAAGGACCTTCTGATTGTTTCCATTTCTCATAGAATAAATCTCCCGCTTCCATAATCAGGGGAGACTGGAAGTCTGCCTTGGAAGAGAAGATGAGCAAACGATCTTTAGAATCGAAAAGAGCTGCTTCTTGACGAATGTTGGATACGATAGAAGATGATAATGCCTGAGACATGCCCTCAATATACTTTTTTTTGAAGGTTCGTGCTGTTTATTGTCACAGAGATTCGGCGATTTCGCCTATAGCTTCGTTTATGGAGGTGGGGCAATCTTCAGAATGTATACCGGCCTTGAAAAGAACTCGTCCCAAAAGTTCCTCTGGGGAGATTCCTTCTTCCTTGTCCTGCCTGATGCTGTGGGCTAATTCACGTTTAGAAAGCTTTTTTCCGGTTGAGTCTACGATGAGGGCGTGGTGAAGGTAAAGGGGCTGCTTGTAGGGCTTGCCGAGAACGTCGCAAATGGATCCGGAAAGGGCGATTTGTCGGGCGGTGGAATTGCGAATGTCCTCTCCGCGGATGATGTGGGTGATGTCCTGGTCAATGTCATCGACGCAGACGGCAAATTGGTAGGTCCAGCATCTTTCTCGGTCGCGGATGGGAAAGTCTCCGCATTGGTTTGCGGGATTTTCTGCGAACGGGCCAAGGCGATAGTCATTCCAGTTTATTACTTTGTCTGCAAGTTTAAATCGCAGGTTGTGCGGGGGAAGACTGCCTTCCGTCTCTTTTTCGCCTTCAGCCTTTAACGTCTCTGCTAAGCAACGGCACTTTCCTTGATAGATAATTTCGCCGGTTTCGCTTTTGGGGTTTTCTGCTTCCAATTGCTTTCTGCTGCAGGTACAGGGGTAGACAAGGTCTTTTTCGATTAGTTTTTGAAGAACGCCTTGGTAAATTGCTGTTCGTTCGCTTTGAATACTTTCGCTATGGTGTTTAAAGCCCATCCATTCCAGGTCTTCTCGGATGCCATCGATATAGGCTTGACGAGTTCGGCCTCTATCATGGTCTTCGATTCGCAAATGGATATGAAGGTCCCATTTTTTTGCTGCGGCCCACACATAAAGAGCCGAAAGCAGGTGGCCTTCGTGCAGGTATCCGGTGGGGCTGGGGGCGAATCTGATTTTTCCTGTCATAGAACAGCCCTGAAATTAGAAATAGATGGCGGTTTTGTTCTTTGGTATTTGCTATCTTGATACTTAATGCGAAATGTTTCCTGTGTTTTGAAAGTTTTGATGTCTTCGGCTTTTGCCTCCTTGGCTGCCGTGGCCTTTTCTTCCTGTTCTTCTGCACCTGCACCACAGACGGATGCTACCGTGGCGAAGGCTGATTCTGTAACAACGGAAAACGCAAATTCTGCTGTTGCAATGGCTTCGGACCTTCCTGTAAGTTACAAGGATATCCAGTTCCCGGAATTCAAGTATGTGGCTCCTTATCCGAAGGACTATCGTGTGGAAGTTGCCCCGGGCATTACAGGCTATATTGTCAGCGATCGTTCCCTCCCGTTGGTAAACTTTACAGTCTATTTTGAAGAATCCTTCATTCCTTCCGTGTTGAAGGACGAAGCTGCCAATTCCATGGTGAGCTCCATGCTTCGTCGTGGCGGTGGCGGTGGCATAAATCCCCATGCCTTGGACGATTCCCTGGAATTTATTAGCGCAGGTCTCAGCACCTCTGTGGGAACCTTTAGCTCCATGTTCGATATCGACTGCATGTCCAAGGATTTCAAGAACATGATGGCAACGGCAAAACAGGTCCTTACGGCTCCGGAATTTGATAAGGAACAGTTGGAACTGGTTAAAGCCAATTATGTAACCTCCTATGATCGCCGCTATGACACCCCGGCCAAGGTCCTTTCTGCTTTGAAGGCCAAGGTAAACTACGCTCCTAACCCGAGACTGTGGGATGCCAATGCTGAAGAATACAAGGGTGTAACTGCGGATGATGTGAAACGTCTGGCGGCTGGTGCGTTCTCTTCCAAACGCATTATTTTTGCCCTTTCTGGTGATGTGGACAAGGATTCCGCTGTTGCCGTATTGAAGGATTTCTTTGCTGGCTGGAAGGTTGAACCTGCTGCAGAGAAGGCAAAACCTACGCCCCTTGCTTTCTTGAATAAGCCCGGTGTCTATGTGGTGGACAAGGACATTACCCAGGCAAACATTTCCATGAACCAGCCTTTTGTAAAGCGTCCCCATCCGGACTACTATCCTGCTGCAGTGGCCAGTTTCATTTTGGGCGGAGGCAGTTTTACTAGCCGCTTGATGAACCGAGTCCGTAGCGACGAAGGCTTGGCCTACAGCATCTATAGCTCTGTAGGAAACGATTACCGCGATACGGCCATGTCTACCATCGCCTTGCAGACTAAGGTTGAATCTGTAGACTTTGCCCTGAAGCTGATTTTTGAAGAAGTGGAAAAGCTGGCGAAGGATGGTCCTTCTGAAGAAGAACTTGCCCAGGCCAAGAAATCCTTGATTGAAAGCCTGCCCAGCTTGTTTGATAGTCCTTCTTCCACCGCAATTATCTTTGCCAAGGGTGAACTTCTTGGAAAGTCCGACGACCATTACCTGGATTATGTCAAGGAAATCAATGCGGTAACGCCTGATCAGGTGAAGGCTATGATTGCCAAGTACTTTGACAAATCCAAGATGACCATTTCCATTGTGGGACCGGTTTCCAAGTTCGATGCCTTGAAGCCGTTTACCGTGGTCCCAATGGATAGTCTGGAATTCAGAAATTAAGAGGACGGAATTTTGAATATGGTTCTGAAAAACACGCTGAGACTTCTGTGCGCAATTCTGTTGTGCGGTGTTTATGCTGTTGCCGCAGAACCCGCTCAAGCGTCTCCGTCGGATTCTTCCTCGCAGCTGAACCAAGTGGATAAGGCGGAACGTCTCCGTTTGCAGAACAAACTGGGCCATGATGATTTGCATGCCCTTTGCTCCGGTATGAAGGGCTGCCTGAATATGGATGTCCCTGGCTGTGATGAACTTGATAAGAAGCCCATGACAAGGGTGAAGTATGATGAAGAATACTGCGCTCCTTACCACGAAGTGGTTGCCCGTGGCCTAAGCACGGATATGAAGACTCCCTATGCTCCGGAAATTTTTGCCCGTCTTGGTCGTCAGTACCGCGCAGTCTACGAAAATGTTGGTTCTTTCCCCTCGGATGGAAACATCATTAGTTATTTGTTCGACAATATGCCCTTCACCGCTCAGTTGATGAACGCTTATTTGGAATCCAACTATGTTCTTGAATATACCCATCCGAACCGTAGGTATTTCAATGGCAGCAATGGTCGTAGCTTGTCAGGTGAATTCTATTGGGCTCTTCAGGACAGCGCTGGTCAGAAGCTTGGCTTGAGAAACTTGTTCTTTGGCTATGGTCATGCCAAGGTTTTGAAGTGGGCTCTTCATGGCACTGCAATCGCATACCTGGATATGGATCCTGTGCCCGGCAATACGATTAAATACAAATTAACGGCAATCGTGTTCCCTGGAAATTCTGTGTTGAATTCCATTATGCAAATGAAAGTCTTCAAAAATGTGGTGAATGCGAAAATTGACCATATTGTAGATGATGTGAAAAAGTCCTCGGGTCAGTATTTTAGCGGCAATAAGGAGCCTATGCTGAAAAATGCCAATTTGAAATCCCAGGAAAATATTCAGAATGTCTTGGATTTCGAAGCGGTTGTGAATGGCGCTCCCTGGAAACTTGGCGACTATATGAAACTGAAAAAGTTGCGTGAAGAACAACGCAAGAACCCGTCGCAGACAGCTCCGCTGCGTGTTGAAGAATTTCAAAAAATCAAGGAAAACAAATGAGCGAAATGAACGAAAACTCTGAAAAGTTGGAATCCCTCTTGGCCCGTGTGACAGACCGTCGCAAGGAATTGCTGACCTCTGTTGTCGATCGTCGTACGAGACACTTCTGCATGGTTCTCGAAGATTTGTTCGACCCTCATAATATTTCCGCAGTGATCCGTACTGCAGAAGTCTTTGGTTTGCAGGATGTTCACATTATCGAAGAAGATAACGCCTATAGCGTGAACAAGTCCATTCTTAAGGGTTCCTACAAGTGGATGAATCTTTACCTGTACAAGAAGCGCATGCTTTGCATGGAAAAGCTTCGCGCCAAGGGTTACAAGATTGCCGTTGCAAGCACCAACACCACCAATTCCGTACTGGATCTGGACTTGAGCCAGCCTACCGCTTTCTACCTGGGAAGCGAATTCCACGGTAACCACCCGGATACCTTGGCTCATGCTGATTATGAATTCAAACTTCCCCAGTACGGCATTACCGAATCTATGAACGTTTCTGTTGCTGGTGGTGTCTTGATGACCTATCTGGACGTGTTTATGCAGAAGGAAGGCCGCGAAAAGTTCCTCTTGCCTAAGGCCGAACGTGACGCCTTGCTGACGGATTGGCTGGATCGCCATGTAAATGGCATCGAAAATAACAGCTCAATTACCCGAATCGAAGGCTAAAAAGGCGTTTTTTCCCTAAAGAGCCCCTGTTTTAAGGGGGCTTTCCCGTGGAAAAAGCCGGAATATACTAGATTAAGAACGAAATGAAAAAGTATTCTGCACTCTATTTTTCTGTTGGCCTTGTAGTCATACTGGCCGTCATCATTCTTGTCTTTGGCGTGTTCTTCCTTAATGAAAAGGACCCGCGTGAAACTTACAATACCTTCTACCTGCGTTTTACACAGGTCAGTACCCTTGTTCTCGATGACCCTGTCAAGGTAAACGGCGTCAAGCTGGGTAAGGTTGAAAACATTGAACTTTCTGGCCACCGCGTGGTGGTTACGGTTCGCCTTCGTACCGACGTGAAGATTCCTAAGGATTCGGAAATTCGCGTGCAGAACATCGGTATCATGGGTGAACGTCAGATTGGTATGATTTTGGGCGATTCTGCAGAATACTTCGCTCCGAATGATACCATCAACGGCCAGTTCGATGCCGGTATTGCTGAAGCAATCGGTTTGGCTGGTGAAGTTTGCGACAGTACCAAGGTTTTGCTTGAATCTGTGAAGCAGGCTCTGAATCAGACTATCGTGAATCCGGATTTCCAGGAAAGATTCAAGACCCTCCTGGTCAAGGCAGAAAATCTTGAAGACCGTTTGATGACTATGCTGAACACCACCGATCCGAAACTCAAGAAGAGCTTGGACGGTTTGAATCAGGTGACCGTGAAGGTTAACGAACTGATTGACGGTGTTAAGTCTCCGGTGGACAACCTGTTCGCCAATACCGAAAAGCTTATGGGCAATGCCGACAAACTGGTCGGCGAACTGGAAGGTGTTACAAAGCATTTGGATGAATTGCTTGCCAAGGTCCAGAATAAGATCAATTCCAAGGACAACACCGCAGGACTTTTGTTGAATGATCGCGCTCTCCATGATGACTTGATTAAGACGGTGCATTCTGCTGACAGCTTGTTCCGCGTAATTCTTAAGGACGGCCTGGACATCAACGTGGATCTTTTCTAAGGAAAAAAAATGATAGTCAAGACATTGGTGGTCTCTAACAAGTTGGGCATTCACGCCCGCCCTGCTGGGATGATTGTTGACGTTACCGGACAAGCAAAGAGCGATGTAAGCATCGTCTATGAAGGTTCCAAGGCTAACGCCAAGAGCATTCTTAACGTTATGATGCTCGCTATTCCTGCCGGTTCCGAAGTCAAGTTCGAAATCGACGGTGAAGACGAAGAAAACGTTGCTTCTCAGTTGGAAAGCCTGTTCAATGACCACTTCAACGAAGAACCCTGCTAATAACGAAGCGCTGCCGGTCCGTACAGTTTTGACCGGTGTTCCTGCTTCTCCCGGCTTTGCAATGGGCCGGGTGTTCCCGGTTATTAACCGAGAGATTTCCGTTGTTGAGGAAACTCTCCCGGAAAGCCGATTGGCAGATGAAGAGCAGTTGTTCCTGAAGGCCGTGAATATGACCTCCAAGGAAATTGCCCAGATCAAGGAAATTTCCGAAACTCGTGCAGGGATGAAGGATAGCCTCATCTTTGCAACCCACTTGATGATTTTGCAGGACCCGGGTCTTTTGAACGGAGTCCTGGATCAGATCCGCAAGCACCATAAGAATGCCCGCTGGGCTGTTCACGTAGTGCTTGGCGCCTACATCGACAAGTTTGAATCTATTGACTCTGCGGCCATGCGAGACAAGGCTGCGGACCTTAGAGACTTGTATAACCGTCTCATGGCGGCCATGGAAGACTCCGGACCTGTATTGGAGGATGTGGCTGCTGAAGATGGCGTAATCCTAGTTGGCCATGAACTTTTGCCCAGCTTGCTGATGTCCATCAAGCCTGGTCAGGTAACTGGTCTCGCCATGGATACCGGTGGTCGTACTAGCCATGTGGCTATTTTGGCCCGATCTCTCCAGATTCCCTTGGTTTCTGGCCTGAGAAACTTTGCTGCCGTGGCAAAGGCCGGCGAAACGATTTTGCTGGATGGTTCTCGCGGAACCGTGATCATCAATCCGAATGAAGAAGATATCCGCGATTTCCATGAACGTCAGGAAGTTTTCGAAAAGCAGCGCCGTGAATTGTTCACCATGCGCCAGCTTGAACCGATGACCCGCGATGGCAAGTACATTACCTTGCATGCTAACATCGAATTGCCGTCGGAAGCGGACAGAGTTACCGACTTCGGTGCTACGGGTATCGGCTTGTACCGTTCTGAATTTTTGTTCCTGCGAAAGAACGCTCCCACCCAGGATGAGCAGCAGGACGCCTACCGCTATATTTTGGAAACGATGTCTCCCTGCCCGGTGATGATCCGTACTTTGGATGCAGGTGGCGATAAGCTGGTTAGCGGTATCAATGCGGTGAACGAATCCAATCCCTTTATGGGCTGGCGTTCCATCCGTGTTTGCCTGGATAAGACAGATTTGTTCTGCGCGCAGTTGAAGGCTTTGCTTTTGGCAAACACCAAGGGCAACCTCCGCATTCTTTTGCCCATGATTTCGGGCATGTCTGAACTGCGCCGTGCAAAGGACTACATTCGTAAGTGCCGCCAGGAATTGGAAGCTGCAGGACACAAACTCGCACCTGTGAAGATTGGTGTGATGATTGAAGTCCCCGCCGCAGTGATGATTGTGGACAAATTAGCGAAGGAAGTGGACTTCTTTAGCATCGGTACTAACGACTTGATTCAGTTTACCTTGGCTGTAGACCGTACCAACGAATTGATCACCAACATGTTCCAGCCTCATCATCCGGCTGTGTTGAGCATGATTTACCAGACAGTTCGTGCTGCGCATCGTGAAGGTATTCCTGTTGCAGTTTGTGGTGAAATGTCAGCAGACCCCATGAGCGTTCTGTTGCTTGTGGGACTTGGCGTGGATGAACTTTCCATGACTCCGTGGAGTGTGATGTCTACCAAGAAGATTATTCGTTCCATCAATTTTGAAGACGTTCGTGAAACGGCTTTGACTGTTTTGCAGATGGACGATGCAGAAAGCGTGAATGCCTACTTGCATAAGAGATACGCTCAGCCCATTATGGACTTGGGTATTTCCAGTGTGGTGGGCCAAGTTGAAAACAGTAAGAAGTAGTACTTAGAAAGTCATGATTCGATCTCTTGTGACCCTTTTAAGCATTTGCACATTGAGTGCATTTGCTCAAAGCCCTGTTGTTGATAGCACTCAAAATGCGGTTCCGCAAAACGTGGATACCCAGGCTTCCGTGCCTGTGGCTCAATCATCGGCATCCGTTGTCGCTGAAGTTGCTCCTGCATCTTCTTCAAATGGAACTCCGGTTCCTATGCAGGCTACGGATAGCATCATTGCTGCCATGCCTATGGAACCTGTAAATCCTTATACGGATTTGGAACAGATTCCGCCTAGCCGTTTCCAGGATATGGTGGTTCGTTACGAACGCGTGAAGGCTGCTAGTGAAGATCCGCGTCAGCCGAAGAACATCCGTGATTTTGCAAGAGCAGCTCAGTACTATTACAAGGAAGAATGGGATAGCGCCTACGCTGCCTATGATTCTTTGCGCGGTCGCGATTCTGAACTTGATGGCGCCGTAATCTTGCGCATGGCAAAGACATGTTTCTATCAGAAGGATTTTGCCAAGATGCGTGCCGCCCTGAACCTGAATCCGGCTTTGGCAAAGAATGCTTCCTGGGACCGTAGCGCTTCTCGCCTGCGTATTGAAGCTGCCATGGCTGACTCTACATTAAGCGATCGCGCACACGCCGACTCCTTGAAGGCCTTTATTGAAAAGTACCCCAAGTCTGATGATGCGGCTGCTTTGAAGTTCCGCTACGGCCGCTACCTGGAACAGTTCAAACAGTTGAAGGAAGCCAAGCGCATCTACATGCAGTTGCTGACCAGTTCTTCCTTCTATAAGGATTCTGCGTTCGCCAGCATCCGTAAGCTCCGTAAGGTGCAGGGTGCGCCCGAGTCGTTGGCGGAGAAGATTGCCTATGCGAAAATGGCTTGCGCTAAGGATGAGGCTGCGAGCTGCTTGACCCTTTTAGATTCCATCTTTATTCTTGATGCCGAACAGGTACGAAAGAACCCGCAAAGTGCAGTAGCTCTTCCGGAAGATTCCATTCAGAGCAAGCTTCCTCTCAGCACTATGGATATGGAAACCCGCATCAACCTGTGGGAAAAGCGCGCTGTCGCCCTTCGCGGTTTGAAGCGTGATGATGAATCCATTGCCCAGTTCCGTTTCTTGCTGGATTCCGTGGAAGTTCGCCCGGTTTGGATTCAGTCCACCTTGCGCTTGCTCCGTAACAACTCTACAAGAAATGCGAAGCTTATCAAGAAACTGGACGCTCAGCTTACAGATGTAAGCAAGTACAGCAAGGAAAATGCAAACAACCTCTGGGTTCGCGGTATTGAATACGAACAGAACCAGAAGTACGATAGCGCCCTGGTTTGTTTCAGGCAGCTTTCCCATAAGCGTTTTAAGAATAACGTGAAGCGTCAGTGGGCCAAGTTCCGCGTAGGCTTTGTGCTCTTCAAGCAGGAAAAATGGGAAGAAGCGGTGGCAGCTTTCATCGATGCTTCCAAGGAACCGTTCCTATGGAGTGGTAGTGGCGCCCGCATGTTCCTGGGTGACGCCTACATGAAACTTGGCAAGGACTCCTTGGCACGTGAAGCCTACCTTGACTGTATCCGCGATTTCCCGCTGGCCTATTACGCTCATCGCAGCCGAATGAAACTTGTGGAAAATAACTTGATGGCCGCTGCCGATGTGCCCTATGCTCATGGCGTGCAGATGACTCCGGAACAGACCTTGGCTTGGATTCGCGATTCCCAGAAGTTGGGTAAACCCGACGCTACCTACAGCCCGGAACGTTATAACCGAATCAAGACTTTGTTCCTCTACGGCTTCAGTGATCAGGCCTTTGACCTTTATGATGAAGCCCGCAAGAAGAACGCAAAGCGTTTGGACTTCTTGTACGAATACGGCCAGCTCTTCTACGAGATGGGTGAAACAGCTGCAGGCTATCGCTTGGCTCGTCAGTTCCAGAACAACATTGATCGCCGTCGCCTCATGACGCCGCCTATCGATGTTCTGCATTACCTGTACCCGATTCCGTACAAGGATCAGGTGAAGTATCACTCCGGTGAAAAGATCGACCCCTTCTTCGTGTACAGCGTGATGCGTCAGGAATCCATCTTCAACTTTGAGATCGCTTCCCCGGTGGGTGCCTGCGGTCTTCTGCAAATTATGCCTGCTACCGGTAAGATGCTTGCAAAGCTTGAAAACCTGGAAAACTTTGACCCGAAGCAGCTTTACAATGCCTACATGAATATCCGTCTGGGTGTCCGCTACCTCATCGACTTGAAGGCTGAATACAAGGACGACTACATGTACGTTCTCGGCAACTACAATGCTGGTCCCAAGCCCACCAAACGCTGGCAGGCTGCAGGCCAGGGCCTTCCTTGGGATATTCGTGCCGAAGAAATCAGCTACTGGGAAACCCGCGATTACGTGAAGCGCGTCATGGGTAACTACTGGATCTATCAGGAAATTTACGACTCACTGTAACTCGAAACTCATCGCTCATCATGCTCTTTCTTCTTCTGACAATCGGTCCTGCCTTCCTTTTTGCCTGCGGCAACATCCTGGAGAAATCCGGAGTGGCCAACGTGGGCAAAAGAACTGGTGGTGTGTCCAACCCCTGGCAGTTCTGGAAGGGGGTTTTTACCAACGGTTTCTGGTGGCTTGGAATCGCCTGCTCCGTATTTGCAACGGGTGGCTACTATATCGCCATGGCCCGCTACGATTTGAGCCAGGTTCAGCCCATGATGGTGTTGAACCCGGTGCTTACCGCATTGATGGGCTTTGTGATTTTGAAGGAAGTTCTGACCCGCCGTATTGTGGTGGCTATCTGCTTTGTGGTTGCTGGCCTCCTTTGCTCTGTGGAATCCCTTGGTGAGGCGACCAGTGTCCAGGACGTCAGTATGCTTTGGATCTATGCCGGAGTGGTTTGTGGAGTCGCCTTGCTGGCCCATTTACTTTGTAAGGATCGGGAGATGGTGGATTCCCTGATTATGGGTGTTGGCTTCGGTATTTCTGCCGCGTTCTATAAAAGCCTGGCCATGGATTTCGATTTGGACAACATTTCTCTTTCGTCCATTGGAGCCTTGATCCTTGATCTCAGAACCCTTGCTTATGTGGCCACCTACGGTATTGCGTTCATTTACTCGCAAATTTCTTTTTCCAGAGGCCGCGCCTTGTTTATTATCCCGTTCAGCGCCGCTGTGGGAGCTGCTGTTCCCACTATCGCTGGAGCAGTGGTTTTCTCTGAAGCGTTCCCGGTAGAAAAAGTGGTATCCGTTACATTGGTGTTGATTGGCGCCTGCCTTTTTGTGGTTCGTCGCCCCGGTCGTAAAAAAATCAGAAGAAAAAGAAATGAAAATCACAGTTTCTAGCAAGTGATTTTTTGATTGGTTCTTTTCTTCAAAGAATCAAGTATATTTTCGTAGTATGGGAATCGTCAATAAAAAAGGCATGGCTTGTTGCGCCCTTTTAGGAAGCGCAGTCCTTTTGACGTTTTCTCTTTTGTCTTGTAGTAGCGATAATTTTGCAGAAGAGTCTATTTCCGAGATCGTTGTTCCCGGGGGTGGATCTTCTTCCGACCCGTCGCCTTTGGATTCCTTGAAGCATCCTTTTGTGGGTGGCCCTGTTATTTTTACGGAAGTGGATCCGATAAATTTGGATTACGAGGACCATGAAGGAGATGACGCGGGTTGGATTGAACTTTATAATACGACGTCGGAACCTGCGAATCTTACAGGAATGTACTTGACCAATTCTTTGAGTGAACCTCAAAAATGGAAATTGGGCAATGTTGTTGTTCCACCCCAGTCTTTTTTGCTCATTTATCTTTCTGAAAAGAATTATCCCGATTATGTTGCTCCGTCGGATACGGTAAATCTTGCAGGCAATGGTTGCTGGACATGGACGGATTCTCAGAACGAAGACCCTCCGGGCGAAAGTACTACGAAGAATTTGCCGGGAAAAAAGAACCTCTGCTTTACCGAAAATGGGATTCGCCGTTTTGGTGCCACAATGCAGTTTGGTGAAAATAAAGAACTAGGGTGGACTTCTATTTCTGATTTTGTGGGTGCTAAAAGTGGATCTGAATCCGATGTTGTAGACTTGTCCAATTCCAATGAAGTTCTTTTGAATGCCTACATTACCAAGGATCGCAAAATCTCGTTGCGATTGGTGCAGGCTGGCCTTGACGATTGGAAAGGATATGAAACGGTTTTGACGGGAACGGGGGATTCCTCTACTGTATACCGATTCTTGCTTCCGAAGGGAAAGAGCCTTCCGGACCTTGAAAATATTTATGGTACCCGATTCAGCCCAGAATCGAACGAACGTAAGGAAGTGACTTTCAAGGCTTTCTCCTACATTGCTCGTAATCGTGGGCATGAACCTCATGCATCCTTCAAAATAAAGAATGCTCCAGGCAGTCTTTATCTCATGAATGATGAGGGTGGCGTTGTGGCATTCGTCGATTACAAGGATGTTCCTGCGGGGAAAAGTTGGTCTTACGGTTTCTTTTCGGATAACTTGGCTGCGGGTGCGGATAATGTCGGCTGGGGTTATGCGGATCCGAGCCCCAATGCTCTTGCAACGAGTTTTGTGAATGGAATGCGTTCACCATCCCTTGATTCGTTGGTGGAATTCCCGCCTTCGGGTTTTTATTCTTCCGCCTTTGTGGTTTCCCTCCCGCCGGACCTGAGCATTCGTTGTGAAATGGGTGGCGCAGAACCCTCGCCGCAAAGCCCTTTGGTAACAAAGGTTGAGGTTTCTTCAACAAAGGTTGTCCGTTGTGCAAGTTTTGCTCCTGGGGCGGTTTCTGGCGAGGTTACGAATCGAACCTATGTGTTTGAAAAGGCTCCGACTTTGCCGGCTGTGTTCCTTACGGGTAATCCTAATTCTTTGTTTGACCCTGATACTGGAATTTATATGGAAGGCCCGAATGCGTCTTCCGCAGATCCGCACTATGGCGCCAATTATTGGGAAGACAAGGAACTTCCGATTTTTGTGGAACTGATCGAGACCGGTACGAATCAGCCGGCCTTTGCAGAAAATGCAGGGTTTAAAATTTTTGGCAATTATAGCAGGGCCAACGACAAAAAATCCGTGTCCATTACTTTTCGGGAAAAGTATGGAAATAAGCGATTAAAGTATCAACTTTTCCCTGAATTCCCCGAACTGAAAAAATTCAAGGTTTTTGTGCTGCGTAACAATGGCAGCAACTTTACCAATGACTATATCCGTGATATGCTGGCAAGTTCCATTAGCGAAGGCCTTGGTGTAGATTACCAGCGCGGCCGCGCTTCCGTTGTGTATTACAACGGCGAGTATTTTGGAATTCACAATATTCGTGAAAGGTCGACGGAGTACTACTTTGAAACCCATTATGGAATGGATCCGGATGACATTGACCTGCTGAAAGCCGACAATTCTGCAACAAACGGATCTTCTGTAGAATACCAGCAAATGATGGACTGGCTGGAATCCCACCACTTGGACAAAGAAGAAAATTACGCGAAAGTAGCCAGTCAAATTGATGTGAACAATTTCATGAATTATGTGCAGCTGGAAATGTTTGTGAATAATCGAGACTGGCCCAGCAATAATTTGAAGAAATGGCGTAATTCCAAGCAAAATACTCCTTGGAAATGGTTTATCTACGATACTGATTTCGGCTTAGGAAATACCTATAGCGAATACACGAACAATATTTTCGAGTTTGCAACAAATACCGAGGGCTCTGCAGATGGCTGGCCCAATGGACCCAACTCTACCTTGCTGCTTCGGAGGCTGTTGGAAAACTACAATTTCAGATTGGCTTTTATAAACAGGATGACAACCCTGTTGTCCATGAATTTTGAAACTTCTCGCGTCAATGCTAGGATAAATACTTTGATGTCCGCAATCTCTGCTGAGATATCCAGGGATCAAAAGCGCTGGGGGCATAGCAGTTCCCATATGGATCGTGAATTGAACGCCATCAGAACTTTTGTCAAGAATCGCCCTGGAGTTGTTGCTCGTGAAATGCAGGAATTTTTCAACCTGAGTGAAACAACTCCTATTACGTTGTCTGTAAATGGCGGAGGTTCCATTCTCGTTCATGACCTGCCGATAGACAAATATCCAATCACGGTAAATTTCTTTAAGGGAACCCCGGTTGTGGTTTCTGCTGAACCTAATCCTGGGAAAATCTGGATGGGGTGGGATGACGGTGTCGTGGATCCGGTTCGTGTGGTAGATCCTGGGGAAATCCCGTCTTTAACAGCCGTTTTCAAGTAGGCTTTAGGCCTTGTTTTGGGAAATTAACTAGATTTATATTACTATGAGTTTTAAAACTAATATTGTGTGCATTGGCGCGGGCTATGTCGGTGGCCCCACTATGACCGTTATTGCCGATAAGTGCCCCGATGTTAAAGTGACTGTTGTTGATATTAACCAGTCCCGTATTGATGCCTGGAATAGCGAAAACCTTCCGATCTTTGAACCGGGCTTGGATGATGTGGTGAGCCGTGCTCGCGGTCGCAACCTGTTTTTCAGCACTGACATCCCGGCTGCCATTAAGGAAGCGGACATTATTTTCGTGTCTGTGAATACCCCCACCAAGACATTCGGTCACGGTGCGGGCAAGGCTTCCGACCTCCAGTATTGGGAAAAGACTGCTCGTCAAATTTTGGACATTGCGGATGAAGGCAAGATTATCGTGGAAAAGTCCACCCTGCCTGTTCGTACCGCTGCCGCCATGGAACGAATCCTGAATTCCAACGACAAGGGACTTCACTTTGAAGTTCTCTCCAACCCGGAATTCCTGGCTGAAGGTACCGCAATTAATGACCTTTTCGAACCGGACCGCGTGCTCATTGGTAGCCACCAGACTGAATCCGGTCTTGCTGCTTGCCAGAAGTTGGTGGACGTCTATGCTCACTGGGTTCCCCGTGATCGCATCTTGACCACCAATCTTTGGAGTTCTGAACTTACCAAGCTGACGGCAAATGCATTCTTGGCTCAGCGTATTAGCTCCATCAATTCCATCAGCGCCCTCTGTGAACGTACTGGTGCTGATGTGAATGAAGTTGCTTTCGTCATGGGTAAGGACAAGCGTATCGGTCCCAAGTTCCTTAAGGCTTCCATCGGTTTCGGAGGTTCCTGCTTCAAGAAGGATATCCTGAACTTGGTATACCTGTGCGGCTACTATGGCCTTCCGGAAGTGGCTGACTACTGGGAAAGCGTTGTGAAGATCAACGAATGGCAGACTCACCGTGTGCTGGACCGAATGCTTGAAACCATGTTCAACACCATCGCAGGCAAGAAGATTGCCGTGTTTGGCTTTGCTTTCAAGGCTAATACCGGTGATACCCGTGAAAGTCCTGCTAACCTGGTCGTCCGTGATTTGCTGGCCGAACATGCACTGCCGGTTGTTACCGATCCGAAGGCCATCCCTGATGCCAAGCGCGACCTGAAGGATGTGCTGGAACAGGTTCAGTTTGAAGAAGACCCCTATAAGGCTGCGGAAGGTGCCCACGCTGTAGTAGTTTGTACTGAATGGAAGTGCTTTGCTGAATTGGATTGGAAACGTATTTACAGTTCTATGGCGAAGCCTGCATTTGTATTTGACGGACGTAACATTTTGGACGCCGAAGCCCTTCGCAAGATTGGCTTTGAAGTGACTAGCATTGGTAAAGGCAAAGCGGAGTAAAAATGGGTTTTGCTACTAAAACAGGAACTCCGGTTCCTTTGTCCGAAGCGCAGGTCCAGATCTGGAATGTATTCAAGGTTCTTAAGGACTATTTGGACAAACGTTCTGTGAAGTTCTATTTGTTGGGTGGCTCTCTGTTGGGTGCAGTTCGTCATCGTGGATTTATTCCGTGGGACGATGATATTGATATTGGTATTGAACGTAGCGAATACGAAGAGTTCCTGAAGGACATTGCAGACAACCTTCCTAGTCATCTGCAACTGCGCCATTATGGCGATAATACGGATCACCACTACTACTTCTCTCGTATTGTGGATACCCGTTTCTTTATGGAACGTAGCGGTAGCTTGGTGACTCGTAAGGAAAATGTCTGGGTGGATATATTCCCTCTGGATGGCATGCCCAACAATTTCCTCATGCGCAAGATTCATATGCTGCGCTTGCTGTGGGTTCGTGCCATGTACCATATTGCAAGTTTTGAAAAGGTGAATCTGAAACGTCCTCACCGTCCTCTTTCTGAACGCGTCGTGATTAAGTTTATTCAGCTTACTGGTTTCAAGGGTTGCAAGCCCTTTAAGTATTGGCTGGAAAAGCTGGATTCGCTTCTTAAGGAGTATCCCATTGAAAATAGCAACTGGGTTGTAAACTTCATGGGACAGTACAAGTTTAAGGAAATGTTCCCCAAGTCGTACTATGGCGAAGGCAAGATGTATGAATTCGAAGGAGAACAACTTCCTGGGCCTGAACATGCCGACAAGGTTCTGACGCAGATGTACGGCGACTACATGAAAGAGCCTGCCGATGCCGATAAGAATGTCCATGACGCCCGCCTGATCAAGGACGAAAAGTAATGGATGATTCCCTACGTCAGTTGCAATTGAAGGAACTGGAACTTCTCAAGTTATTCCAGAAAATTTGTGCTGACAACCACATCTCTTACTTTGCTTTGGGAGGAACCCTGCTGGGTGCAATCCGCCACAAGGGCTTCATTCCTTGGGATGATGATATTGATGTGGGCATTCCTCGTCCAGATTATGAACGTCTCTGCAAGATCTTGGAACAGGAATCCTTGGGTGAAAACATCCGTTTTCATTCCTTCCATAATAACGAAGAATACATTCGCTATTTTGGGCATCTTGAAGATACTAGCTTCAAAATTATCAGACACGATAAAATTAAGGCGGAAGAAACTTTCGCATGGATTGACTTGTTCCCGCTGGATGCCATGCCGAATAACGGACTCCTCCGCAAGTTACGTGTGTATCACGTCTTGTTGTTGAGAGCGATGTTCCGCTTCTCCGGCTTTGACCGCCTTGTTGACGTGAACAAGAAGGGACGTCCCCTTCATGAACGAATCCTGGTATGGATTGGTTTGCACACTCCTATCCAGAAATTCTTTAATACAAGAAAATGCCTTGCTCGTATGGAAAAGGTTTTGACCAGCACGCCCTACGAAAAGTCTGATTATCTTGTGAACGCCATGGGTGCCTACAAGTTCCGTGAAATGTTCCATAAAAAGTATTATGGCGAAGGCAAAATGTATCCCTTCGAAGATACCGAAATTCGCGGCCCTGTAGATTATGATTTTGTATGCACTCAGTTGTACGGTGATTACATGACTCCGCCGAAAGTTGATGATCGAAATCATCACGGTCTGGAAACCTTGTCTCAAAAGTAAGTGGTGGCTCTGATGTCGCCTCAGATTAGTGTTGTCATTCCCGTATATAATTCTGCAAAGTATTTGCGGGAGTGCCTTGATAGTGTTTGCAATCAAGGATTTGCCAACTGGGAAATTGTTGCTGTCGATGACGGCAGCGTTGATGAGTCTCCTGCAATCCTAGATGAATTTGCCGCCGCCGACAACCGTGTCCGAGTAATTCATAAAAAGAACGGAGGCGTTTCTGCAGCCCGTAATGATGGCCTTGCTGCTGCCGTTGGCAATTATGTCCTGTTTGTAGATTCCGATGACTGGTTGGAAGAGAACGCCTTGCAGCAGTATGCCGATGCCTTGGCTGATGATGTTGATGTTGTAATTACGGATCACTGGACATGGGCAGAGAATGGCTCGGAAAAAAGATTCACATTCTTTGCGAAGGATTTTGTCGCAGACGAGAAAACGCAAATTCAGGATTTGCAACGTACGGTACTGTATAGAGGATATTCTCCCTATCCGTCGTCCAGTTGCGGCTATATGTTCTCTGCGCTTTGGTCAAAACTAATTCGTCGAAAGTTGCTTGTGGAAAATGGAATTCAATTTTCCAGTACATTGAAACTATATGAAGACGGCCTTGTTGCCCTGCAGGTATTCCAATTTGCCAAAAAGGTTTGTTACAAAAGTGTCCCGACATATCACTATCGGATTTTGAACAATTCCCTTTGTCATGTCAATGAACAGCGCTTGGTAAAGGACTGCTCTAACATATTGGACGAAATACAAGTTTTCCTGAATAATCATGATAAAGAACGAGCCTTGGAAGGAGCTTTCTTGTCTAGAGCTCTTTTCTTGACCAAGAAGATGGCCTTGAGAAGCTTTTTCTGTAAAGGTGCCGAGGGGTCGTTCTTTAACCGTTACAAGACTTTTAAAGAAATACTTTTGTCCGTTCCTTACATCACGGCTGTAAAAAAAGCTGCAAGTTTGAAACTTTGCGGCAATGAAAAAAGTTACGGTAAGTTAATGAGCCACGGCCTGTTCTTTGTGACGGCTTTGATGTATGAGTTGCGTGCTAAGCTTCGTCGCTAACAATATCTTTGTTTTCGGCGTCGCAAACTTCTGCCGGAATTTCTTCAATATCATCGCTGACTTCGCAGTTGTTATCGTAGGCGATTTGCTTGTATTTCGAGATATATCCTAGCTGAACACCAGTAAATAGGAACAGGAACGACGAACTGTTTCCGATAGTACCTGAAAGTGTCAGGAATACTACTCCGCTAGCCATTAGCGCATAACCGCCACTGATGCCTTGCAGTTTGTTCCTGTAACGGAACAGCGATATGAACATCCACAGCAACAGGAGGTAGTAGGAAAACAATCCTAGGAAACCTCTGTCAATGAGCAGCGAGAATACAATGGATTCCAATCCGCCCATGTCGTTGCCGCTACTGTCGTATGCACGAGTGTCTTCACCGAAAATCACGTGAGATGTGTATTTGTTTCCGTTGCCAAGAATGGGGGAGTTGTAGATGGCTGCTACGGAGAAGAGCAACTGTGATGTTCTAAAATCTAGGGATGATCCGCCGTGGTCTGTATTTGTCTTGAAATTATCAAGTACCACGGTGACAAGTGCTGAAGATGCGAAAATCAGACAACCTGCAATGAAAATTTTCGCAAGAGGCTTGAGCTTCATGTAGATCAAGAAGGCGACGCCGAAAGCGATGCACAGCATTGATGTACGGGAACCGCAAAGTAGTGAGTTGAATGCCAGCAAGGCAAGTACGACAAGAATCTTGTTACGCTCTGAAGCCTCTCTTTGAATGTAGGGCACGAAAAACAGGAACAGACTCATGAGCAACGTTCCGAAAGCTGTTGGATGCTTTGTTGTAAAGCAAGTTCTGGTTCTCCAACTCTGTGCAAGACTCATGGTTGAGTTTAGATCGTGTGTACCTTCGTAATAGGGGAACGCTCCATTGATGATTCGGTAGGGAACGTTGTCTCCTAGGAAAGCTTCTGCAATGCCAAAGAAGCAGAGGACTAATACAAAAGGAATCAGTTTTTTTGCGAATTGATAAAGGTCTATTTTGCGGCCGCAAATGAAGGCTGCGTAAATGTAACCGAAGCCATCGATAATGTCGCGAACGCCATAGTACATGTCTTTGGAGGCCAACCCAGAATTGTATATGGCGGTAAATATGTAGCTGACAGCACTGATGAGTATGGGGATCAACAGCAGGTTGCTAAAAATACTCTTCTTGAAATTTTCTCTATCCTTGTAAAATTCAATGATAAAGAACGCGTATAAAAAAATGTGCTGCGGAGAAACGGACGGATTCTTGAAGAAAAGAGCTGTGGTTGGAAACAAGACGGTTCCCATGATCAATGCTAAAAATCTTCCCTGGGAATCCGTTAGGAACATGTAGGCCAACAGCCCAAAAAAGAATAGCAGAACGATATAGCTCATTTTCCCAAATATACAAATTGATAACAGAGGTTATCAAAGGTTTTGCGCCTCGGTTGTCAAAATCAACGAGTCAATCAATGAGGATTAATTTCCAAGTGGACGATCACGGGCGAGTGATCTGATGGGTAGCGCGTTCTCTCGCCGTCGTTGTACGTTGCATTTAGAATTTCATAGTGATTGATTTTGATTTGCGGTGCTACTAAAATATGATCAAAAGTCCATTCACTGGGACGTTCTGGGCTAAAGTAGTTGTAGCTTCCTTTTGAAGCGGCGACTTTTTTTGCAATGTTTTTCGCATCGTTCATTTTGATGCATGTTCCCAAATTTTGGTAGGATTCTGAACCAGCAACGAAGTTTAGGTCCCCGGCGAAAATGAATGGAGCGTCTCCTGCGATGGAGAGAATTTTTTTGTTCATCAACTTGGCGCTTTCGCTCTGGGCTTCCTTTCCATGGTAGTCAAAATGCACGTTGAATATGTACAGTGAATCTTGATTGAATTTCAGCTTTGCCCAAGTGCAGTAGCGGGCGTGCTTCGAATCCCAGCTTTTACTTTTCTTTTCGGGAGTCTTGGATAAATAGAATCTGCCGATGTCGGCGACTTCGAATATTCCCTTGCGCACGACGATGGGGTTGTATTCCATGGAGTCAGAAAGGATGATGTCGTAATCGGGAAGAAGTTCCATCAACTGCTTTAAACGGTAGGGGCTGCCTTCCTGAAGGCCCACGATATCAAAGTTATTAGCCTTGATGACATCGGCAATGGGACCTTTTCGTTTTTCCCAGGCGTCACCTTTTTCAACGTCTTTAGGGTCTTCCCAGCGGATGTTCCAGGTGGCGTAACGCAGTTCCTCTCCGTAGGAAAGTGTTGCCCACGAAAGTAGAACAAGGATGGTTGTCAGGATTTGTTTCATTTGTGGATGAATAATCCGCAGGCTTTGTCGATGACTCGATAAGCGAAACCGAGTCGCTTGTACATGAATGTGATGGCTCTGTACAATGCTGTTCTTTGAATTTTCACAGAAGTCAGGTCTGCGTTCACGTCTTGCACGGAACTGAAGGCCACCTTAGGGTTGGCCATGATGATGTCCAGTGCTTTGTGTGAATCGTTGAGGATTGTTTTTTGAACTTCCTTGTTGGCCAAGTCAAAGCAGGTCAGACCGAAACTTGCGTAGTAATGCATAATCTTGGCGTTGTGCAAGTACTTAAGGAAGGATGATCTACGGGTTGCCTGGCAGTTCCATGTACCATCGATTTCCTTGACGATTCCGTTTAGACGGACGTTGACTTCATTCAGCGCAGTCTGGTCATACACGACAGAATACTTTTCCAGAGTTTCTTTCCAGAGCTTATGCCATTCGTCAAAGAACTTTTGGGCATTGTCGGATTTCTTTACCCAAATAACGCCGCTGTTGAAATGCAAGTCTTGGTATCCGGAACTCCAGCCAAGCGGCTTTGCTCGCAGGTCATAGAAGTTCTTGTAGCTATTTTCGGAAATTCTCTGATGACGGTCAAGTACCATGCCTATGGAAATGTTGCCGTTTGCGTCGCCGCTGAAATCGGGTTTCAACTCGTCGCAAATTAATGTGTCTCCATCGATGAAGAGAAAATCCTCATCGATGTAGTTGTACATGGTGGTTTTCAAGAAACGAGAACGGTCTCGGTTGTTGTATTCTTCTGGGACCTTGATTTCTCGGATTTCTACGCCGAGGTTTTCATGGAAAGACCTTTTGCCCGTGAACGTTGCTATGGTTCCCTGGTCAACAATGATAACAACCTTGGCGTCATTATTGTACTTCAATAGGCTTTTAGCACTTATCATGGTTTGTTCATAATAAGTGTCTTTTTCGTTACTGACAAGAACATAGACGAAAGTCATGGGGAACTCTTTCATGAAAATTATTTGCTGATTTTTAAAAGTCTCTTCAAGAACTTTACCTTGTGTCTTGTGATTCTAAGATTGCCAAGGAATATGGAGAGATCTTTTAAACTCTTGCTCTGCTTAAAGTAGAGGAATGAACTTCGCACGTGACGATATTGCTGATCGGTGAAATCTGGATAAACGCCGTAGCTGTTTGCGAAATTTTCCTGTTCCAATAGAGATAAGATGTCTCTGCGGGACATGTTCTTTTTGAAAGTCTTGGAGGTCCAGCTGTCGTTGGATATGGACTTGCGATGGTCTGCGGCAACTAATGAGGAACAGCGAATCTTTCCATTGCAGAAACAAAGTAAAGACGTGAGTACGTCGCCATTGGTGTAATCCATGGCAAAATACTTTTGCTCAAGATCTGCAGGCATTTTTTGAATAATGTTCCTGTACATGCGAGTGCAGGTTTGGCCGAACATAATGCCTTTCTCAAAATCTTGAAGTGTGTAGTCCCTATCTTCCATGCTGGTGTAAGTGTTGAACCACTTTCTCCATATGGGATTGTCCTGGGCCATCGGGACTCCGTTGTCGTCTACAATGCGTACGTTGTGGCCAATGGCGAAGTAGTCGTCATGACTTTCAAGGAAGTTGGCCTGCATTTGCAGCTTGTTCGGATTTGTCCAGTAGTCATCGCCTTCGCATTCGGCAATGTACTTGCCTTTGAGGGGCGCGTTAGCGGCGCGAGTGAGAGAGCCGTCGTGCTTGGACCACTGATTTTCAGTCTGGTAAACCGGCTTTACAATGAGTGGGTATTTCTTTTCGTACTCGCGGAGGATTTCTGCGGTTCTATCCTTGGAGGCGTCGTCGTGGACGATGACCTCGAAAGGAAAATCAGTTTCCTGAATGAGGAAACCATCTAAAGTCTGGGCAATGTATTTTTCCTGATTGAATGCCAGGCATTTAACCGATACCAAGGGATGTTCGGTATCTAAGCTTTTCCACTTTGCAGTGATTTCTTCTTGAGTTTTGTTTAGCATGGCATTCAGGAGGATTGTTATTTAATCAAGGTGTTGACCTTTTCCAGTCTATTCAATGCAGTGTATAAGGTTTCGTCCTTCTTTGCAAAGTGCAGACGGATCAGGTGGCGCACATCTTCCTTGAAGAAGCAGGATGCAGGTACTGCGCCCACGCCGATTTTTTCTGCCAGGTCTACGCAGAAGTCAACGTCGCTCTTGTAACCGAATTTGCTGATGTCTGCAAGAACAAAGTAAGCGCCCTGGGGGTCGGTAAACTGGATGTCCAGATCCTTGAGACCTTGGGTGAAGATGTTCTTCATGTGGGTGTAGTGCTGCTGGAGCCCGATGTAGTAATCGTCACCGAAGTTGAGGCCAACCACAGTTGCTTCCATGAGGGGAGCTGCGGCGCCTACGGTCAGGAAGTCGTGGACTTTCTTGACGCGGTCGATGATGCGTTCGCTGGAAATCACGTAGCCCAAGCGCCAGCCTGTGATGGAGAAAGTCTTGGAGAGGGAAGAGCAAACCAGGGTGCGTTCTTCCATGCCCTTCAGGGTGGAAATGTGCTTGTGTACGTGGGGGGCGTAAATGATGTGTTCGTAGACTTCGTCGGTGATGACGTAGATGTCGTACTTGATGGCCAGATCTGCAATAATCTGCAGTTCCTGTTCTGTGAAAACCTTGCCGCTGGGGTTGGAAGGGTTGCACACCAGCAATGCCTTTACGCCTTCGGTGCTGATTGCCTTTTCCAGTTGGTCCACGTCGAAATTGAATTCCGGCGGATTTAGGGGAACATAGATGGGTTCCGTGCCGCAAAGGATGGTGTCGGCGATATAGTTTTCAAAGAAGGGGGAGAACAGAACCACCTTGTCTCCGGGATTCGTTACGGCCATCATGGCGGCCACCATAGCTTCGGTACTGCCGCAGGTAACCACCACGTTCTTCATGGGATCGATGTTCTGACCGGTGAAATGGCTCTGCTTTCGTGCCAAGGCTTCGCGGAAGTTGGGGGCACCCCAAGTGACTGCGTACTGGTGGGGACCTTCGTCAGCGACAGTTTTCAGGCGATCAGTGATTTCCTTGGGAGGATCGAAATCTGGAAAACCCTGGGAAAGATTGATGGCGCCGCAGTCCAAGGAAATGCGGGTCATTTGACGAATCATGGAATCGCTAAATCGAGAGGTTCTAGTACTTAAGTCTTTCATAATCTTGATGCTGTTTTCTGTTCGAAAAATTTTCCGTTAATTACATTTCTAATCCGAATTTTTCCTTGTACAATTCCTTGTAGGGAATTTCCGGGTAGAATACCAAATCATGCCAGTTGCCTCGCTTTTCTACGGGCGGGAATTCCATGTAGTTGCCGTAGTAGATTGTCATCAAGTCGTGATAACCTGCGGGAACGCGGATGGAGATGGACTCAAAAGGAATGTCCTTGTAAGAGTCAAAAATACTCTTCGGGAAAATATTCTTGGAAGGCGCGAATATGGTGGTCACAATGGTAGACCAGTAACCGGTATCCATATGGTTGTCGGCGGTGGCTTCCTTGTTGATTTCGTTCCATACGTCGATGGGCTTCATGTTCGGATCAAGGAAGTCCTTGATCTTCTGCAGGTCATTCTCGCTTTTCTGCGGATAATCCTTGCGCATGTAAGCTGAATTCTTCAAAATCAAGTTCTTGATCTTGTCCATGCGGGGCGCAATGTCTTCCATGGTGGCGTTGTCCAGAGGGAAAATGTCGATGTAGATGCCCTGATTGAACTTCGCGTGAGTAAAAGGTTTTACCACAACGGATGTGTTGGAATTGCGCAAACGCATAAAGGAGTATCCGTATTCCGGGTCCGTAACGGTGGACTGCAGGAAGTAGGGATCCTTGAATTCGCTAGCCAACTGATGCAACTTCTCGTAGTCTTCACGAGGCATGCAAATATCCAGATCGTCGTCCCAGGGGATGAAACCCTTGTGACGGACGCCGCCTAGGGTGGTTCCGCCATCGGTAAAGTAACGAAGGTTGTACTTGTTAAGGACTCTGGTTACTTCGCGGTACAGGTCCATTTCGATGGCCCATACTTTTTTCATTTCGGCAGAGACCAAATACTCATCGCGGACTTCCTCGTTCCAGAAATTTTCCGGGAGCCAACCTTCCTGCTTGATTCTTTCGATTTCGGTCATTTTGAAAAACCTGCCTTGAAAATCCTGTTAATGGGTCGCGAATTACCTTTAGAACTTGTCTGCAACGAAGAGGCCGCCGGCCATGGGCTCGCTTTGTGTCCCATCATCGTGCATGGCTGTCGTGACGTAGAGCTTTTCGCCAACGATGCACACGGAGGTGACGTTAAGGACGGGCATTTGCAACTCGCCGATTTTTTCGCCGTCCTGGTTGTACTTCTCTACGCGGGAACCGCCCCAGATGGCGATGTAAAGATTTCCCTGGTCGTCAATGTCCATTCCATCGGGATTGCCCTTGCCTTCGATAGATACGATGTACTTGTCAAAGGTGGCGTCGCCCTTTTCGTTGTAGATGTATCGGCCTACTTTACGGGTTGGGGTGTCGATGAAGAACATGTAGTTCTTGTAGAACCCGATACCGTTGGAAATGCTTGTGCCGTTGACAAGAACCTTGGCAGAGTTTCCATCGTGGCTGAACAAGGCGCACTGTTTTTCCTTAAAACACTTGTAGCCGGTAGTTCCCAAAAGCAGTCTACCCTTGGGATCTTTCTTGCCGTCGTTGTAGCGAATCTGCGGATCGCTGATCAAGTGGTAGAGGAAAGTTTCTTCGCCCGTAGAAATGCACAGACGGAAAACGCCTTCGTAGGCTGCGTAGATGATGTGGTCTTTGTCTTCAAAGACGGCGAATCCTACCTGGCCTCGGGTCTTGAATGTCTTTACATATTGCTCGTCAGGGTCGATGAGAAATATGCGTTCCTGTTCAATGGAAACGCACAAAACCGAATTCAGTTCCTTGCTAAAGGCGGGGCCTTCCAGCAAAGTAGACTGCGCATAGAAAACGAGTTTGGGGGTATTGGAACTCACCGCGGCAACCTGGGCTTTTGAAGTGTAGACTAGTCTTCGAACATGTCGATGCGAACCTTGTGCTTGCCGCCCATGAAGTCGGCTGCCAGGTAGGCGTCGGTAATTTGTTTGCAGAGTTCGAAGCTAATGATGCGAGCGCCCATGCAAAGTACGTTGGCGTCGTTATGGAGTCTGGTGAATTCTGCGGACTTGGTGTCGCCACAGACGGCTGCGCGGATGCCTTTCTGCTTGTTGGCCATCATGCTCATGCCGATGCCGGTGCCGCAAATAAGGATGCCTGTATCGACGCGGCCGCTGGTCACTTCTTCACAAACCTTCTTTGCATAGATGGGGTAGTCTACAGAATCGGTGGTGTCGGTGCCCACATTGACAACTTCGTAACCCTTGGATTCCAGGTACTGGATGAGGGGCTGCTTGTATTCTACGCCTGCGTGGTCTGCGCCAATGGCAATCTTCTTGATCATGGTTTGTCTCTCGAAAAAAATAGTTGCGGAACTTGCTTAATTAGGAGTTGAACAATTCTTCGTCACTGAACTTCATCAAGGACTTGCAAAGAGGAATATCTTCCTTGCGGGTGATCTTGATGTTGTTTGTAAAGCCCTTGGAGAAATAGATACGTTCCCCGTAGTAGGTGCAGACCAGGTCGGCATAGATGAAGTCATGCTTGTCTTCGGCTTCGGCCTTTTCGTACACGGTGCGGATAAGCTTGTAGTTGTATGCTTGGGGCGTCTGTACTCGCATAATGGAGGATCGGTCCAGTTCTTTGATGCCGCTCTTGCCGTCTTCGGTGAAAAGCACGGTCTCGTGGCAGGGAATGGCCAGGGAGGCATTGCCCTTTTCGTGGGAGACGCGGAGCATTTCGTCGATAGCCTGCTGGGGCAGGATAGGACGTGCCGCGTCATGGATGACCACCTGGTCGCCGTCTTCCAGCTTGTCCTTCAAGAAGAAGATGCCGTTGCGGGAAGAGTCGTGGCCTGTGGCTCCGCCTTCTACAATCCACTGCACCTTGGGAATTTTGAATTCGTCCAGGATTTCCTTGAGGTGTTCAATCCAGTCCTTGATGCAGACAATAAGAATTGCGTCAATGTTATCGTTCTGCTGGAACTTTTCCAACGTATGAACGATGACGGGCTTGTCTTTCAGGGAAAGAAACTGCTTGGGCATAGCGCCACCCATACGGGTGCCGGAACCGCCGGCCAAAATAATTGCTACGTGCTTCATTGAAAAATCCTATTAGGCCACGTCGATAGCGACCAGTTCCTTCATGAATAGTTCCATGTACTTCTTGTCCCAGATGGTGACTCGGAGGAAACCTGCGGAGTCGCCCTTGCCACAGAAAATCAGGATGCCGCGGTTCTTCAATTCTTCGGTGATTTCTTCGGCAGTCTTGTGCTTGGGCGTAATGCAGATGAAGCAACCCTGGGTGGGGATGAAGGAGTAGTTGGTTTCCTTGAGGGCGTTGAGCAAGTAGGCCTTGCCACCTTCAAACTTTTCGGAAAGTTCCTTAACCACACGGTCGTAGTTTGCCATCATTTCTTCGGCAACGGCCAATGCTACAGCGTTTACGGTGTAATGGGGCTTGTAGTTGCGGATGTACTGGGCGTTCTGTTCCGTAGAAATAACAACACCGATACGAAGACCCGGCATAGAGAGCATCTTGGAGAAGGTGCGCAGGATAATCAGGTTGTCGTATTCCTTCAAAAGCTCAATGGAAGTTTCCTTGTGGAACAGGTAGTAGGCTTCGTCCACGATGACCATGGCGCTGTGTTCCCTAGCCTTGTCCAGAACCTTGCGGATTTCAGTCTGGGTGTAGGCATTGCCGATGGGCATGTTGGGGTTCACGAGAGATACCAAACTGGTGTCGTCGTTAATTTCTGCCAGGAGCTTGTTAATGTCGAAGGTGTAATCTTTTTCGTAATGAACGAACTTGGTGTTCATCCCTTGCATATCGGCGTAAACTTTGTACATGCCGAATGTGGGGGTGACGCAAAGCAGGTCCTTGCCCGGTTCGCCAAAAACTTTGATCACGTAACCCATAGCCACGACGCTACCGTCAGTGAGGGCGATATTTTCTGCCTTCAGGCCAATTACCTTTGCATATTCCTCGGTAAGCTTGGATTCTTCGGGATAGATAGAAAGGTATTCAGGAGTCACCTTGCTCATGGCCTTGTCGAAGAGCCACTGGGGAATTCCATCAGGGTTCTCGTTCTGGTCTAGTCTTACGTACTTGCCGCGACCTTCAGGTTGGCCATAGCGGAAGAAATTCTTGATAATCGGATTAACGTAGTACATGGGGCTCCTGTTAAGCATCATTAGATGCGTATACAATTCACCTTCCAAATATAGTTTTTTACGGCAGGTGAAAAAGAAACGCCCCGGGAAAACAGGGGGCGTTTGATACCTTTAGCGCACTGGCTAAAACCCTATAAAAGGGTAATGATTTTTTTTGAATCAATCCCGTAATTTTGCAGGATTTCAAGAGATTTCCGAATGCTTTTTTCATCAAGGTTGGCGATGATGATTTTGTCGAATTTCGTATGGGGAATTTCGTTGATGCATTGAACCTGCAAACCCTGGGTTTGGTAGATTTCAGCATCTCTGTCGAACCAGCCGGTGATGGGGGCAATTTTCTTGGATGCGTAGATGGAGTAAATGTTTTGGCCGACAATACCGCCTCCGAAAATGGCGACACGGTCGGTGTGGGCGGCATCGAAAATTTGGTTTCTAGGAGAAGTTTCCTTTTCGCCGTAACGAATGATTCTGAGACTATCGATGTAACGATCGATTTGTTCCCTTAGCTTGTATTCGGCGGGAGCGTCTTTCAGGGATTCCACAAGGTAGTTGTTTAACCAAGCCACCTTTTCTTTTTCCTTTTCCAGGGAGTCCATGCTCTTCAACATGGAAAAAGCTTTCTGATAATAGTGATAGCTGGTGTTGTCACTGATGTAAAGCGTACTGGCCTTGAGCAGCACGGAGAACACGACGGAAGTGTCTTCGCCAACGGAAATGCGTGGGTCTACCGCCATTTGGCTTTCAAAAAGCAATTCCTTTTTGAATAGTTTGTTCCAAACGTAGGAACAGATGCCAAAATAGAAATAGGGGCCTGCACAAATCATTCTCGGATAGACTTCCGCGATCATTTTCTGCTTATCGTAAAAGCCTGCGGGAATTGCGTTTGAATGCTTGTCGGAAATGTCCCCAATGTCCTTGGAAAAACCTGCGGCAACAACATCCGCGTTGTGCTTCTGCTGACAATCAACAAGGCTTTGAATGAAGTCTTCTTCAATCCAGTCATCGCCATCTACGTAGGAGATAAAACGGCCGCTAGATTTTTCAAGACCGCTTTTGCGGGCGTTGACAAGGCCCCCGTTTTTCTTGTGGATGACTACTACGCGGTTGTCCTTGCTTGCGAATTCGTCGCAGATGACGCCGCAGTTGTCCGGAGATCCGTCATCAACGAGGATTACTTCAATGTCCTTGTAGGTTTGCGCTAAAATGCTTGAAACGCATTTGCGCAATTCCGCTTCCACATTGTAGATGGGGACGATGATGCTTACGGTTGCCATGAGTTTAGATCAGCTCTCCACCGTTGACTTTGAATTCTGTGGCTGTAACCATGGAGGAAACATCACTGAGTAGATAAATCATGGCGGGGACAAGGTCTGTGGTTTCGGTCATTCTACCCATGGGAATGGCCTTGGCTGCTTCTGCGTGGAGTTCTTCGACAGTCATGCCTTGAGACTTGCGCAAAGCCAGTTCGCCATCGGTAGGAGTCCAGCCCATGACCAGGTAGTTACAACGGATATTGTCTTCGGCGTAGTGTTTCCCGATGTGGTTGGAAAGTGTGTAAAGGGCTCCTTTGGCGCAGGCGTATGCGGTACGGTCCTTGTTTCCGCGGGTATGGTGCGTGGAACCTACTAGAACAATGGATCCGCCATTTGACTTCTGCATCAGCTTGACTGCTTCCTGGCTGCAGAAGAAGGCTGCCTTGATGTCGATGTCAAAGACATCGTCGAAAAGTTCCTCAGTGCATTCTGTGAGAGATGCTGCAGGGGTGATGCCTGCGTAATTTACGAAACCATCCAGTTTTTTGTAGTTGTCGGCGACGTAGGCGAAAAGTTCACGGATAGATTGCACACTATGCAAATCTGTCTTCTTGAATTCAATGGAACCAGGCAAATTCTTTGCCGCATCAATAATGCTTGAGGCACTGTTTTCGTCACGGCCAGAAATGATCACGGTGGCACCGTCTGCGGCGCATTGCAATGCCAACTGCTTGCCTACACCTTTTGTACCGCCCGAAATGACAATGACTTTTTTGTTCAGCGAAATTTCCATGGCTTCTCCTACATGGCGCTCAACAGAGACGGCAAAATCATGCTTTCGCCTTGAACATCTGTCACGGCAAGATGGTTTTCAAAATCCTTGAGGATTGCTGCAAGTTCTGCCTTGCTATCGCAGTGCATGAAAATGCGGAGGAAAACTTGACGTTCCGTACCCTGCATGGCCTGGGTGACTTCGTCGCCCACTTCAAAACGATCAATGATAAAGTCCACAGAGGGGTGGCTCTTTACAAAATCCAGGCCCTTGATGTCTGCAATCTTTCCGTTCTTAAGGAGAAACCATACGACGGCAGCACTTTTGCCATGCATGTGTGCATCGTTCTTGGCTTCAAAATTTCCGCCAGTAGTTTCAACGCAGTTCATGGAACCTGTAAGAGCGAAGTTCACCAGCATCTTTCTCTGGTCAAATTCGTTCATGTACTTGAGAATCAGGTGGAATCCACCGCCTTGGAGACGGAAGCCCGGGTCGTAAACATAGAAGTGTCCGTCTTCCACAAATGCGGAAACATAGAGAACACCGTTCTTCAGACCCAGTTCATTGAACATCTTCACATATTTTGGATGTTCGTTCTTTACAAATTCATTGTAGTACTTGGAAACAAAAACGTCGCCTACGCAGATCGGGGTGGCGCTGGAGTTTGTTCGCAATGTGTAACGATCAGAAAGGCTGGACAGGTACACCTTGCCATCAACGATGGTGTAATAGATGCTCAAATCATCGCATTCCATGTAGCGTTCAATGAGGACGGTCTGGGTGCGGGATTCCTTCTTTGCGCGTTCAATGCAGTCATCCAATTCTTCACGCTTGCGGCAAAGAGTGATGCCCTTGCCGGAGTTACTGTCTGCGGGCTTTACAATTACAGGGAACTTGATTGTGTCCTTGTTGTCTGCGGAGTATTCAGGAATACCCTCGATGCCGAATCGCTTGCAGGTTTCCTTAAAGTGACGCTTGTTGGTGAACGCCTTTACGGTATCTTCGTTGCCGTAGCAGGGAACGCCTAGGCGTGCGCAAAGTTTCTGGTAGGGGGCGATCAGGGGATCGGCAACGCCAACAAGAACACCGTCCACCTTTTCCTTCACTGCCATTTCGTAGAGGGCGTCGACATTCATGGCGTCGATGTTGTAGCTGATGTCAGATACTCTCTTTGCTGGCGCCTGAGGGTCGTAATCGGTAACGATGGTGGTTACGCCCATTTCCTGGGCAATCCTCACGATGTTGGCTGTTTCGGGATTTGCACCCAGGATAAGAAGCTTTTTTCCCTTGAACATTTTACGCACCCTTTGTGATTTTACTTGGCTGCAATTACGTTGATGATCTTCTCTACTTCTTCGTTCTTAAGGTCTGCGTACATAGGCAGGCAAAGAACCTGGTCGGCCAGCTTGTGGGCAATGGGGAGGTTCTTGGGGTTTGCGGATTCCAGACCCTTGTAGGCGGAGAAGGTGCTAATCAGCGGGTAGAAGTAGCGACGGCCGAAAATGTTGTATTCCTTCAACTTTTCGTAAAGGGCATCGCGGCTCATGCTGTATTCTTCGCTAATGAAGATGGGGAAGTAGGAATAGTTGTGCTGGACGCCTTCGATATCCTCGAGATAGCGGATTCCAGCCACGTCCTTGAGGCCTGCGCGGTAAAGGTCTGCCACGCGCTTGCGGTTGGCAATGGCGCTGTCTACCTGCTTCAGATTCAAGAGGCCGTAGGCGGAACGGATTTCATCCATCTTGCTGTTGATGCCGGGGGCAACAACGGTAGTTTCGTTGGCGAAACCGAAATTCTTCAGGTAGTCGATTCTCTTCTTGGTAACTTCGTCGTGGCAAATCAGGGCACCACCTTCCACGGTGTTGTACACCTTGGTGGCATGGAAACTGAGGGTGCTCATGTCGCCAGCCTTCAGTACGGATTCACCGTTCACCTTGACGCCGAAGGCGTGGGCTGCATCGTAAATAATCTTGAGGCCATAGATGTCGGCAATTTCCTGGATTCGCTTCATGTTGCAGGGGGTGCCGTAAACATGTACCGGCATAATGGCTGTGGTATGCGGAGTGATTGCAGCCTCAATCTTTTCGGGATCGATGTTGCCGGTCTTTTCATCTACGTCCACAAATACGGGCTTAAGACCGTTCCACCAGATAGAGTGAGTGGTGGCTACAAAACTGTATGGAGTGGTAATGACTTCTCCGGTAATCTTCATTGCCTGTAACGCGGTAATGAGGGGGAGAGTTCCGTTGGTGAACAGACTGAGGTATTTTACGCCAAGGTAGTCGGCCAGAGCCTTTTCCAGTTCTTCGTGGTAGTGACCATTGTTAGTGAGCCACTTGCGATTCCAGATATCGTCCAGCATGGCCTTGAATTCGTTCAAGTCCGGAAGCAGGGGAGAAGTAACGGTAATCTTTTTGTTTTCACTCATAGCGTTTAATTTACAATTTGTTTTTCTTTCTGTTCAAAAGTTCCAACAGTTCGTTTACGGTTCCCCTGTTGAATATCCAGTTGCTCAATGCGTAGTAGGCAATACCTGCGGTAATGCCTAAACCAAGTTGAACGGCGTACTGTTTTTCGGGAAGAACCTTAGTGACTCCCAGGCAGATTGCGCCCATGATCAGGGAGTTCAAAAGGGTGGGAACATACATCTTGAGCTGCGGTACAAGCCCTGCGTTCAACAGTTTTCCGGAATAGTAGGTGTTTACCACCAGGCCGAAGCAGGCGTTGAACCACTGGCCAAAACACATGGCGATAATGCCGTAGGGAAGTGTCACACAGAGAACGGTGATGCCCACAATCTTCTTGATGATTTCAAGTTTCAGGAATAGGTCGGATCGGCCCATGACCTGCAGAACGTTCAAGTTGATGGAATGCACCGGATACCACATCTGGGCAAAGCAGATAATCTGGAGAATTAGGATGGCGTCTACCCACTTTTCCGTAAGCACCAGAAGGATAAACGGCTTTGCCAGGGCGGCAAGTCCAATCATCATGGGGAAAACCACTAGCGTCGCCATGTTCAGGAATTTCAGATAACCTGTACGCAGCTTTTCGTGGTCATCCTGGATTTTGCTCAGAACGGGGAAGGTTACCCTCTGGAAAATACCTGTGATGTTGGAAGAAGGGAAGTTTGCAAAATGGGCTGCTCTGCTGAAGTTTCCCAGGGTTGCTGCCGAGAAGACCTTGCCCACAATAAGGTCGTACACGTTGTCGTAAACAGTGTTCAGTAATCCGGAGGCCAAAAGCTTGGAACCGAAGCCGAACATATTCTTGAAGGAGGTCTTGTTGAAGAAACTCCTGGGACGCCAGCGAACAAGAATCCAGAAGAGAACCACTCGGGTGGATGTGGTGACCATCTGTTGGACCACCAGGGACCACACTCCAAGGCCGTTGTAGGCGCAGATGAGACCCGCGGTACCGCCCACCAGGGCGCCCGACAGGGAAACCTTAGCCAGCGTCTTAAAATTCAGGTCGATGGTTAGGTTCAATCGCTGGATGGAACCGAAGGCCTGGATAATTAGATTGATTGCCAATACCCGAAGGATATCGGAAAGCTGTGGCATGTTGTAGAAGTCTGCCACGAATGGTGCTGCCAGGAAAATGATTCCGTAGCAGGCTGCAGCCATGAAAATATTGAAGAAGAAAACTGTCGCTTTGTCGCTTTCGTTGCGATCCGGCTTGCGTATAAGGGCGTTGCCGAAACCGCTGTCAATGAACGTCTGACTCACCGCCATAAAGATGGTGAGCATGGCAATCATGCCATAGTCATTGGGGGTTAGAAGTCTTGCCAGGAGAATACCGAACAAGAACTGGACGCCCTGGGTAGAGAACCTTTCTACAGCGCTCCAGATAACACCCTTGAATGTTTTTTGCTTCAAAGACATACTTCTAGTAAATGTAGAATCTTTAGCCTCGAACCATTGCTGCGATTTGATTTCGGGCTATGTCTTTTGCCCTTTTGCAATTTGTACGGTAATAAAAAAAAGTCCCTCATAAGAGGAACTTTTTTTTCAAAAACTTATTTCTTGGAAGTTTCCAAATCTTTCTTGATTTGAGTGGTGCTGATTTCAGGAGTGCGTTCCAAATATACCACTTCGCAATCTTCTTTAAGAAAATCAAACTTGCCCTTCCAGTCGTCGCCCATAACGAAGGTGTCAACATGGTATTCCTTGACGTCGGTCTTCTTCTGGTCCCAGGTTTCTTCCGGGATGACAAGATCCACATAGCGGACTGCTTCCAAGAGCTGCTTGCGCTTTTCGTAGCTGAAGTAGCACTTCTTTTGCTTTTGGTTCCAGTTGAATTCATCGGTAGACAGAGCTACAATCAAATAGTCTCCCAAAGCCTTGGCGCGCTTCAGCAGATTAATGTGACCGTAATGCAATAAATCAAAGGTTCCGTATGTGATAATCTTTTTCATGATGTGTAAAATATAGAAAAAAGTTATTTGTCTACGTTTTCTTCTAGCCAATCATAGCGCTTTTTAATCCATGTCTTCAATGAATTTGCTGCGTCCTCGTATGTTTCGTAGGCTTCGACAAAGGGCCAGTAGTCGTCTGTTCCAAGAACGGGCCAGCGTTTGAATTCGTTTTTTGCAGCCTTGCCTAGCTTGGACACCATGGTGTCGATGGAGTCGGGTAACGCGGCGAAATGTTTCTTATTTGTTTCCCAATATTCCTGAACAGCCTTCTTGAAATTACTGTTCTTGAAAGGGAAACGGTACCAACCGTAATTTCGGACGTACCATCCTTCATGGGTTTTCATTTCTGAACTTGTTAATCCATACCCTAAGTCAAAATCCCATACGGGACCCATCTTGATGACGTCCCCTTTTTCCCATGTAAAGTAGATACTTCTGCGGAATGCTCCGTCCAGGTTCTTTGTAAATTCCTGGATTGTGTAGTAACGGATGAAGTCTTCTACGTCAATCCACTTGGCGAGAGAGTCCATGTTATAGACCCCCTTACCCTTCAGGAAATTTTCAAAGTCGTTGAAATGGTCCTGCACTAGCTTAATGGACTGGTCGCTGGGATTTTTTGGTGAATTTATCTGAAATATGTAGCCAAGCTGGGTGATGAATATGCGCGGATTCGTACTGATATAGCCGTTGATATTGTCCGGAGCATCCTCGTCCATTTCCACGCCCGTCGTGGTTGCCGATGTTTTTTCAACTAAAAAGCTGGAGTCATTTTCCGGAATGTTGATTCTGTTCTTGGAAACCTTCATGTGCTCTACCAACTGGTAGACTCCTATATATTCCCGATTCAGGAAAACTTCCACAAAACAACTTCGTGGTGAGTATTCGTCGCCAAGGGCGTCTGCCAACTGATAGGTGATGTAGTTTCGAAGAAAGCTTTTGTCCCTTTGATTGGAAATCAAATCCCAGTCGCGGTTCTTGGGCATGCCGAGAATCTTTTCCTTGTTCTCGAATTCAAGTTTGATTCCATGCTTGGCGAAGACAAAGGATGAATTTCCGCGGCCTTTTACGGTAAGGTCCATGATTTCGGTTTCGGGGGATTTTTCGCCGTAAATCTGGAGTCTGGCAGGAATCTTTGTTTCGCGGTCGTAAATCTGCCTGAAGTTCTCGGTTTCGATTACGATTCGGGGGAGGCCGCTGTAGGGGTATTCGGAATCGTCTAGCGGCAGGTAGTCCATGCTTTCGCTATTTTCGTTCCACACGCAGGAACAAAGCAAATTGCAAAGGATGATAATCAAAAGGAAACGCCGCATATTGAAAACTTAGAAAAATGTGGAATTAGTCCAATCGGCGCACTGTGTGTATTGGCGAAAATTTTTAACTTGTGGTTTATAGTAATGAACATTCGCGGATGCAAAAATCGAAAGGACTCCATTTGGAGCAGTCTTTGCGTTAGGACTACGCTTTGCCTAGTTCTTTTTTTTGCGTTATTTTCGCAAGCTCGAGAAAATGTTTGGACAATTCGTTCTCCCCAAACTTTTGCGTCTATCAGCTGGCTAGGGGAACTTTTAGACGACGTGTACAGTACGGATGTAGGTTTGTCCGTGGAATATGCTCCCTGCAATTGTTTTTCTGTTTACGCCGACGCCTCCTATCGTTTTTTGAGCTATGAATTTGATACAATGCTCCATGACCAACGTCATGAACTTGTGGATCTTCAGGTCAACGGTTTTAATGAATCCTACTTTGGGGCGAAGGTTATGCCATTCCCCTACTTCGGTGTGGATTTGGGTTGGAGAATTCCTCCTGCTGGCGGATCCCAGACGAACCGATTTCATCGCTTGAAGATATCGCCTATGGGGCTTTATCCCTTGTCAAAAAGAATGGACTTGGGAGTGGCCCTGGAGTATTTCTCCTTCCTTGAAAAAAATGAATTCCAGCCTGGGGATGAGCTGGGCTTGAAGGGGTCGATTTCTTGGCGACTTGCTTGGGACGAAGTTTCCCGTCGAGGTTGGAAGATTGATTATGTTTTCCTGTATCGCATGCGTTTGCAGGAATCAGAAAATTACGCTTTAAGCAAACCCTACCGTAAAATGGATGATCAGTATCGCGGGCTAAGGTTGCGTTTGGACGGAGCTTATTATTTTAACTTGATGAAGTATTCCCTGGGAACGGCCTTGTTTTACGAAATGAATCGTGGAAACCTGTTTGGCTTGGAAACGGGACATACTTTGGGTCTATACGTGAAATGGCTTTTGAATTAGGACGGGAGAGGATAGAAGATGAACTTTAAAAGAAAAAAGATTCCTGGATGCACGGCTCTGGTTTGCTCGGCCGTTTCCGTTTTGGCTGTATCTGCTTTTGCCTATCTCCCCGGTGAATCCAATTTTACTTCATTGGAAGGTGCTCACGGTATTTGGGGCAACCCGGCTGGCCTTGCGGCTTTTGATTCCAAAGGAGCCTTGGTTTCCTACGACTACAATGATGGCATTTCAGATATTAGAATCGGTGGAAATCTGGAGCATTGGGCTGCAGGTTTTGATTACAAGGTAGGTGAGGGTAATCTCGACGAATCCCGCTGGAATTTGACGTATTCCAATGACCTTTTTAGCAGACGCTTGTTCTGGGGTGCCCGTTTTGGCGCTTTAAGAAGTGCAGACTTTGACGGCACTGAATGGAATGCTTCCCTGGGTCTTATCTATCGCCCCCTGAAGTTTTTGTCCTTGGGCTATTCTTGCGATAACTTGCTTTACATGGGGCCCAAAGCTCCGAGCCGAGTCCAAAATGCAGGCTTGACTTTTAGGCTCGGAAATGCATTTAGCCTTAGTTACGATGTTGAAAACTTTGAAGATCACCGTTTGCTTTTGGAACTTGAAGCTTACGGATTCCGAGGTGGATTGCAGATTCCTCTCTATGGAAAGGATGAATTTAGATTCACTTTGTCTACGAATCTTGGAGCCTACGGCAATGCCGCCCTGCATGTGTATGACGATTTGCTGCCCAAGGGTGGTGTACTTAGTTTCCATACTTCCAGAGATCCTAAGACCAACAGATCTGCGCAAATTATAAGAGTGCCTTTGGATATGCAGGTTTCTGATTCGGAAGTTCCGTTCTCTCCGTTTAAGAAATCTTCTACAAGCATTTGGAAAATCCGTAATCTGTTTGAACACATGTATCGAGATCCGTCTTGTGGTCTTGTTATTCTTGATTTCTCTGGTTATAAGGGAAACGTTGGAATCTCGAATGAAATCAATCGTTCTGTATTGAAAATGCGGGCTAGAGGGAGCAAGGTTGTTGCTTACCTGGATGATGTCCGTCCCTCTGTATTGATTGCCGCAGCAAACGCAGACCGCATTGTGGTTGAACCTTCGGCCCACTTGAATTGGCGAGGCCTAGGCGGTAATAGACTTTACTACAAGGGCTTCTTTGACAAGATTGGTGTCAAGGTGGAATTCCTTCGCCATGGGAAGTTTAAGTCTGCTGTAGAACCTTACGTTGCCGATTCCATGTCTGTGGAATCCAGAGCCAATATGGATTCCTTGTATAAGGATATGTGGGATGTCCTTGAGGTTTTGGTCGCTGATGGAAAATCTGGTCAAGGAAAGGATCAGAATGAATTGGTCGCAAACCTTCGTTCCCTAGTTTCTAAGCCTGTTGTGACGGCGAAGACTGCCCAGAAGGTTGGTCTGGTTGATACGTTATTATACATAGACCAAATTCCGGCTTATGCACTTAAGACATTCTATGGCTTGGATGCTCCCCACGCTCGTTATAGAACCTGGCGTCCTATGGATAAGAAAATTTTTGACGAAAGTTGGGCTCCCCGAACTTCTATTGCGGTACTGAATATTGATGGTACGATTGATGGTCAAATGGAACGTTCCGTCATGAATTCTATTCGTAACTTGTCCTCGACAGGAGCCAAGGCGCTTCTGGTTCGCGTATCTTCTCCGGGTGGAAATGCAATTGCTTCCGACAAGATTTGGGCAGCCCTTCGCAATGTTAGCGAGCAGGGAACTCCCGTCGTAGCAAGTATTGGATCGATGGGCGCCTCGGGCGGCTTCTATATTGCTTGCGGTGCAGACCATATTGTTTCTGAACCGATGTCGATTGTAGGCAGCATTGGCATTTACGGCGGCAAGATTGATGTTTCTGGTCTCCTGTCTAAATTGGGTGTTCGCGCAGAACCTGTAAAGTCTCATGACTACGCTGATGCGGAAACATTTGCAAGACCTTGGACCGACGAAGAAAAGGCGGCTCTGCAGGAATATATGGATGACTTCTATGAACGCTTTACAGGTGTGGTTTCCAAGGCTACCGGTGTTCCTCAAGCTACTGTTGATTCCTCCTATGGTGGCGGCCGCGTAATGGTTGGCTATAAAGCTTTCCAGGCTGGTTTGGTACACCAGCTTGGCGGAATTGATGATGCAATTTCCTCTGCAAAACGTCTTGCTGGAATTGACGAGGGAACTGAAGTAGAATTGGTGTTCCTGAATGCAGACAAATCCTATGTGATGCCGAATTCTAGTCCGAAGGCCTTGGTGGATTTCGTGACGGAAATGGAAAAAACTCAGCTTTGGGCTGTGGAACCCAGCCTTTGGAGTGCTGAATAATGTTTTATATCGTGCTGACTGTTCTAGGTTGTCTTTCTATTTCCGCTTTTTGCTCGGTGACGGAAGCTTCCTTCTATAGTGTGACTCCTGCGACCATCGAATCTTTGCAGAAGCAGAAAAAGTTTACGGCCAAGTACATGGCCCATGTGAAGGAAAATATTGACCGTTACATCGCTTCTGTGCTTGTGGTGAACACTATCGCGAATACGGTGGGTGCTTCTCTCGCGACAGCTCTTGCGGTAAAGAACTTGCCGCCTGCGGGACAAGTAGCACTCCCAATTATTCTTACAATCTTGATCTTGCTGTTTGGCGAAATCACCCCGAAGACGCTTGGCGTCAAGCAGGCCAAGGTTGTGGCTCCCCTCGTTTCTGTGGCGTTCTACTATATAACTAAGGTGCTTTCTTGCACAGGATTGATTTGGCTTTGCCTTACCCTCACAAAGCATTGGACTCATGAAAGTGAAGAAAAGAAGGACGTGAGTATTGATGACATCAACAGCCTTGTAAGCCTCGGCCTTCGTGAAGATGTGATTGACCGACAACAGTCTGTGGTCATCAAGAATATTCTGGCCTTAAAATCTGTTCCTGTGCGCAAGGTGATGACCCCGCGTCAGGTGGTGTTTACTCTCGGTGCCGACAAGACCATTGGTGAAACCCTTGACGAACGCGGAAACTGGCCTTTCTCCCGTGTCCCGCTGTACGACAAGAATAAGGACAACTGGGTGGGTATCGTTCTCCGTCGTGATGCGTACAACAAGTTGGCTGAGGGCAAGCGTGATGTGAAGCTTCGTCAGATGATGCGCCCCCTGCTGCTGATTCCGGATTCCTTGACTTTGGACAAGTTGCTTCTCCGTTTCCTTAAGCAGCGTGGCCATATTGTCGGTGTTGTTGACGAATGGGGCGCTATTGCCGGCGTCGTCAGCTTGGAAGACGTTCTTGAAGAAATCCTTGGCCGTGAAATTGTGGACGAGTACGACGAGTCTGTGGACCTTCAGGAATCCGCCCGCCGCCGCTCCAAGGCACTCGCCTCCATGCGCGAGCAGAAGCGCCTCGTGAATTCCAAGGAAAGCGCTCTCTTGAGTAAAACCTCTATTATGCCTTCCGTTTCCCGCGAAAAAGAAAAGTAATTATGACGGAAACAAAATCCAATTTTTCCTATAAAAGTACCAAGGGCTATTTCCCGGCCATCGATGGCCTTCGCTTGTTGGCTTCCTTGAATATTGTCTTTTTGCACTTGGCCTCCTCCAGCGCATTTGGCTATGCGGCGAAATACACCTGGTTAAAACCTATTGTAAGCGGTCCCGCCTTTTCTGCTGGCCTATTCTTTGTGCTGGCGGGATTTTTGTTTGCTAGCAAGTTTAGCGATCCTGACCGCCGCATTCCCGTGGTGCCCTTCATGTTCAGTAGAATTGCAAAACTTTATCGTTTGCATTTCATCTGCACAATGCTTATGTTTGTGGCCATGGTTTTCAAGTATTCCGGATTGACTGGGGTACCTGACAACTTGAGTGATATTGGAACGGGTTTTGTCAATGGGCTTCAGAATATGGCCCATCCCATTCGCACCCTTTTCTTGCACCTGACCCTTACCTGGTCTCTTGTTCCTGAATTGGGAATGAAATTGAATGAACCTTCCTGGGCTTTGACTGGGTTCTTTATTTGCTACGCATTTACTCCGGCTGCGGCAAAGTTCTTCTATAAAGTCAAGAACGTGAAAATCTTATGGCTTCTTTTTGCCCTCACGTTTATCCCGGGAATTATCCAGGGATTGATTTTTGGCTGCACTACGCTTTACTCTCCCGATTACGGCATCCGTTTCAGATTCTTCCACATGTTCCCTGCCATGCACGTGTGTGAATACTTCTTCGGCATGATCATTTTCCGCTTGTATCAGGAACGTCAATTTGCTTTCCTTGAAAAGAACTACGTTGCCGGAATTTGCCAGGCGGTTTTACTGGTTGCGCTCTATATTACATGTTATGCTGGACAGAACTGGGTGCATCACCAGGCAGCCTATTTTATCGTGCGCCACTCCATTCCTATTTTGATTAGCGGGCTCTTTATTATGAGTTTGATCCCGGCGAAGGGTTTCCTGGCAAGATTTTTCTGCGTGCCTATTGTACGTACCATTGGAAGGGCTTCCTTCTATCCGTACCTTTTGCACCTGCCGCTCATTACCATTGGTTGGGGTTTCACCAACATGAATTCCCCCCAGGCGACATTGGTTCTTATACTCTTCCTGTATACAGCAAGCCCCCTTTATTTGCATTTTAAAACGAAACGCAAAAAGGCTAAGATGGCTAAAATGGCGAACGGATAGAGAACAAAAAATAGTTTGTAAACACAGTGAAACATAAGGCGCGAAAGCGCCTTTTTTTATTTGAATTCGCCACTTTTTGTGAAAAATTTACGATACAAAAAAATATGCAACGGATTTATTACATAGCAAAGTATAGCGGATTTTGGGGTTTGGTTTTATATTTAGGTCGGTTTGAATTTTTTTCAAAAACTAAAGGGAATATATGAAGAATATTTTTAAAGTAATGCTTAGCGCAACTTTGCTCACTGCAGTTGCTGCTACTGCCGGAAAGTCCTCCTTTCCGCACAATTACAAGAGCCCCTATGGCTACACTGTTCCGTTTGCAACTACGGATGTAATTAAGGAACATTATAATATTTGGAAGGGTACTTGGTACGATGCCAACCAGGGCTGGATTCTTTCCCCTGAAGGTACTTGCTCTACCGTTTCTGAAGCAATCGCTTACGGTATGTTGATTACCGTGTACATGGATGATGAAACCATGTTCAAGAAGCTGTACAATACTTGGAAGACCAATAACGCTTCTGCCGATGGTCTCGGTGGTATGCATTGGCGTATCGGTTGCAGCGGTGGTACCGGTTCTGCAACTGACTCCGATATCGATGCTGCTCTCGCTTTGGTCCAGGCTTCCGCTCAGTGGAGCAACACCCAGTATCTTTCTGACGCTAAGACCATGATCAACTGGATTGAAAATAACGATTTCAACGGTACCCAGTTGAAGCCGGGTAGCGCTTGGAACGACGCTTTCAACCCCAGCTATGCAGGTCTTGCTAACTTCAAGCTGTTTGAAAAGGTTACCGGTAAGTCCTCTTGGGCAACTCATCGTTCTGATGTTGCCAAGGATTTGCTTGCTTGCCAGAACTCCAAGACTGGTCTCGTTGCTGACTGGTGCTCTTGGGGCTCCCATCAGCCCACCAAGACTTCCGCATCTGTGGCCCAGTCCGAAGATGCAGGTTTCTTTGATGACGCTGCACGTACTCCGTGGCGCACCGCTTGGGCTTACTACTGGTACGGTGACAGCGATGCATTGAGCTTCAACAAGAAGATTTCTAGCTGGCTCATGCCGGCTACCATGACCGCTTCTGGTATCAATTCCGGTTACTATGTAAATGGTGAAGCAGAATTGAGCGATAAGCGTCGCTTCGTTTCCTCCACCTTCTCTGGTGGCCTTGGTCTTGCAACGTCCTCTTTGGCTGATGATCAGACTGCCAAAAACTACATGGAAACCGTTTACAAGACTCTCGCTAGCCTCACTAGCTGTAAGAGCGCTGCAAACTGCGGTACTACCGATGGTGGCGAAAAGTACTATCCCTCTACTTTGAACCTCCTGTACCTCTTGCTCATGACCGGTAACATGCCGAACCTCTATGATATGACTGGCTTCGAAAAGTTCACTCCGGATCCGAGCCTCATGCGTTCTTCTGACAGCGGTGTTGACGGTGTTCAGCAGACTCGTGGCGATACCACCGTTGGTGTTTCCGGTTTCTGGAACTGGGGTGCATATCATGATAAGTATGTCGAATGCAAGACTAAGATGTCTCCGGACTCTGGTTCTTCTCCGTTGTTCGCACGTGATGGCGCAATCTATGCTGACGCTGTGATGGAAATCGGTCCGGAACCGACTTGGACTGCTGAAGCTGCTGCTGCTGGTACTTTGAAGTATCCTTCTGCAGGTATCGCAATGTCCTTCAACAAGGCTGAAACTGGTGTGGATCTTTCTGCTCTCGGCATCAAGTACCTCCGCATTACTGCCAAGACTGAAGGCCCCATCCGCTTCGCAATCTTGAACGAAGCTACTGCTGAAGCTGGTGCAGAACCGGGCATGTTCATTCCGAACACTGCAGACTATACTGCTATCACTTATGATCTGACTCCTTGCGACTATGGCTTCCTCGGCCGTGAAACTACCTGCAAGACTTCTAGCGATAGCTTGATTACCATCCTTAGCTGGGTCGACAAGAACGCTGCTCCGGAAGGTGTTGAAATCCTGAAGAAGGTCAAGGGCCTCAAGTTCGAAGTTAAGGATGCCAAGGGCGGTTACGGTGCGCTTTCCGTGAAGGCTATTGAATTCCTTGATGGTAGCAAGCAGGTTGTTGATCCTGCAAAGATTGTTGGCTTTGCTGTGACTGGCACCGGTTCTAACGGTAACGGTAACGGCAACGGTAATGGCAGTGGTACTGATGCTATCGCAGCTGCAAGTCAGCTCAGCATGGCTAAGATTACCGCTTCCGGCATGAACATCACTGTGAGCGGCGCCCAGGCTGGTGCTGATATCGCTGTGTTCAACATGCAGGGTAAGGCAATTGCTTCTACCAAGGCATTCTTCGGCATGGATCAGACCATCACTGTTCCGAACAAGGGCGTCTACATGGTCCGCGTCGGTAACAAGATGAGCAAGATTGCTGTGAAGTAATGTCATTGCGAGGCCGATGGCCGAAGCAAACGAAGCAGTCTTAACCAGACTCTTGAAAATTGAAAAATCCCTTGGCTAAATGCCGGGGGATTTTTTAGTGTCACGCAGAGCGTTTAGGGCTACGCTAGAAAATGATTTTCAATTCTTGTTCCATGAATTCGATGGTGTAGCTTCCGTCTTCGTTTTGCAGCAATTCATTGCCGCCTTGAATGACTTTACTGTTTCCATCAACATCAATATACACTTTTACAGGGACGCTCTTGGGCATTTTTGCATGAGGGCTTTTCCAATGAATGGTAAGGCCTTCCTCGTCCTCAGAGGTGGAGGCGTGCTTTAGTGCGAATGCTGCTCTATGATAGGCGCCTACGGTACCGAATGGAGCTATCCACATGTCCAAATCCTTGGCCTGTTGGATAATTGCCTTTAAGTCATCAGGGTCAATGGAGTAGTCGTTATTTTTATCCAAGTCCACACCGTGGTTCATATAGATGATCCATTCACCGGCGTTATTTGTGTCTTGGGCGATTTGCTGAAATTCTTCAACGGTGTTCAGAGAACGTTGCCATGCTTTGGAATCCATAGAAAGCCAATTAGGTTCCTTGCTCCAGGTGATGCGACCATATCCTCGGCAATCACGATTGATGTAATGCTCCAAGCCAATAATCTTTCGTACATCTTCGTTGTTGTCGCAATAAGGTGTGCCGAAGACATTGAAGGGGAGGCCCGGCAATTTATCCTGGAGGAATTTCTTGTATGTCAAAATTTCGCGGCGGCGATCGGCTTCGCTTAGCTGGGTCAGCTTCGGATGGGTTTCCGTATGGTTTCCCATTTCATGGCCAGCCTTAGCCATTGCGAGGAACTTGTCATAGTTGTTGCGGAAGTAGTAGCTGTCTCCAGTTAGAAAACAGGTGACCTTGATACCCATTTCTTCTGCTAAGGGAGCCAAGGTGGTTACGTGACTTTCGGAGGCGTCGTCGAAAGTGAAGCTAGCTGCGGCTTTGTGACCGTTCCAAGGGATAGCGGTAATAACGCTCATATAATTACTCCAGAGTTTTACCCAACATATAAATAAAATAATGGGAAAAACGGAGTTTCATAGAAATCTCTGTTTACAAATAAGAACGGGGGGATTTTTGCAAAAAAACGCCCGGCGGAATTGCCGAGCGCTTTTGTTTACTATGAAGAAAAACTGTTGAGGCTTACATATCTTCCAGGGCCTTGCCCTTAGTTTCCGTAGTAAACTTGGCTACGAAGAAGAAGCTTATGGCTGCGAATGCGGTGTAGATCATGTAGGTCGGGCCAACGCCGATACCGTTTTCGCCAACGAGAACCGGGAAGGACCAGCTGACCAAGAAGTTTGCACCCCACTGTGCAAGACCGCAAACGGAGATTGCCACAGCGCGAATACGGTTGTTGAACATTTCGCCAAGCATAACCCACATAACCGGGCCCCAAGTTGCGGCGAAGAAGGTTACATAGAGGTTTGCTGCGAAGAGAGCGATGATGCCTGCACCGTGGCTCAGCTGGCCGTTTTCTGCACCGAAGATGAAGCAGAGGCCCAAAGTGCCGAGAGTTACAGCCATACCTGCAGAACCGATAAGGAGAAGGGGCTTACGGCCGATCTTATCAATAAGGAGAACTGCTGCAATAGTCATGGTCAGGTTAATGCCGCTGGAAACCAAGCTAGTAAGGAATGCGTCGCTTTCACCGAAGCCAACGCTCTGCCAAAGCATGGTGCCGTAGTAGAAGATCACGTTAATACCAACAAGCTGCTGGAGAATTGCAATGCCGAGGCCAGCCCACACAATGGGAGCAACACGCTTCTTGCCGCCAACCATTTCCAGAAGGTCGGAAAGCTTTGCAGGCTTGCTGTTCTTAAAGGTTTCGTTGATGGAATTGATTTCAGCTTCAACGCCATCTTCGTTGATCATGGCGAGAACCTTCTTGGCTTCGTCAATCTTACCCTTGCTTACGAGGTAGCGGGGAGATTCGGGGAGCTGGGATGCGGCGATACCGTAGATGAGAGCAGGAATTGCTTCGACCCAGAACATCACTTTCCAAGCTTCGAAGCCCATGATGGGACGGCTAGCGGAACCGGCGATACGGACGATGACGTAGTTGGAAAGCAATGCGACAAAAATACCGATCACGATGGCGAACTGCTGCATGGAACCCAGGCGGCCGCGGAGGTGTGCGGGAGCGGTTTCTGCAATGTAGATCGGGGCGATAATGGAAGCGACACCGATACCGATACCGCCGATGACGCGCCACATAATAAAGTCAGTAACGGTGAAGGGGAGACCGGAACCGATTGCACTGACGAAGAAAAGAACAGATGCTGCCAGCATGCAGCGAACGCGACCGAACTTATCTGCCAGGCGGCCAGCGAAGTAAGCACCAATAGCGGCGCCAATCAAAGCCAAGGAAACTGCAAGGCCCAACTGCATGTCGTTACAGCCAAAGTAGCCCTTAAGAGCCACGTTTGCACCGTTAATAACGGAGGAGTCGAAACCGAAGAGGAAACCGCCGATTGCAGCGGAAAGGGTAATCACAATGACGTGCCCGAGATTGTACTTAGCTGTAGACATATCATTCCTTTTATGTTGATGTTTTACATAGTAAGCGCCGATAATATAATATGAGGTTTTGCTTTTCAAACGAAAAAGTGTAAAACCTATATTCCAATTTAGATGGATAGTTTGTTGAAAATACGGAATTCATGTAAAATTTTATTCCAAACTGGAATAATTTGCGGGAAAAGACCATCTGGTGTTTTCAAATAACTATAATTCGTACCACTATGAGAAGAGAAAAACTTGCAATATCTGTTAATGGTGGTGGCGCTCTGGGCATTGGCCCGGTTGCGCTGATGTGTGAAATTGAAAAGAAGCTTGGGGAAGGCTGGATTTCTAAGAATGCTGCCGCTTTTGGTGGTACCTCTACTGGCGCTATCGTAGCGGCTTGCCTCGATGAGGGGATGTCTGCAGAAAAGATCCGTAAGTTCTACCGCGATAACTTGAAGGATATTTTCAAGAAATATTCCTTGTGGGAACGCATTAAGGATCTTAAAAAGCCGACTTATAATCATGCACGCTTGAAAGAACTTCTAATGGACTGCATGAAGGGTAAGTGCAGCGATTGGGAAAAACCGATTTTCATTCCCACAACTCGACTCAATGGTAAAAAGTCTGTAGAAAAGGTTTGGGACAGAGGCGATGCCGATGTGGATAAGTGGTTCGCGGTTCTTTCGTCCACTTGTGCTCCTACCTACTTTGATGTTGAAAAGCTTGGAGATACTTGGTATGCCGACGGTGGCATGTGGGCAAATTCTCCCATTGCGGTTTTGAATGCAGGCTTGAAGAGAGCTGGTTTCCGCGACGATTACCGTATCCTTACCTTTGATACTGATATGGATATGATGGTTCGCGTTGAAGACAACCAGACCTTGCTTGGCTGGGGAAGCTACGTGCTTAACGAATGGGTGGCCCGTTCTGGCAAGAGTAGCGATTACGAAGTGATGGCTGACATCGGCCGCGAAAATGTCCATGTGCTTTCGCCGTCTGCAAATGGTAAAAAATACAAGTTGGACGATGTTGCCGATGACAAACTTGATGAACTTGAAAAAATCTGGCGTGGTTATTTCACGGAACATGAAGAACAAATCATATCCTTCTTGCAAAACACCTAGAGATGACAGCATTGTCATTAAACACGGCACTCCCTTGGGGGTGCTTTGTTTATATTTTTTGGCATGAAAAAAGCTTTCTTGATTTTTTTATTCTTGAGCGTCTTAGCAGCTGCCCTAATATCTTTGGGAAGGAACTTGTCTAGTTCTTCGTTTGAAAATGCAGATGAATTGCATCCCTCTGTATCGAATGAGCACTACGACGATGTTGCAACAGCCGCAGATACGGCGAGAATAAAAATTTTAGGGTATGATAGGGATGGAAATGGCGTAAGGGATGACTTGGATTCTTTGATTGATGAAAAAATTTCCGATAGTCCTGAAAAAAGGGCCGCCTATCGCTATTTGGCCCAGACTATACAGAACCAGTGGATTGCTTTTTATGATAATCCGCAAATGACGTATGAGGAAATGCATCCCTATGCAGTTTTTACCTCTTTGGGAATTGAACTTATTGGAGAGCTTAATGCTGAAGTAAATCTTGATTTTAGTCTTTTTGAAGCCAGTTTACTAAATACATTGGAACGGGTTATGTTTAGCGATGAAATTGACAGAATCTTTGTCGGAAAATATTTGCCTGTAGCGGTAAAATCAGATCGGCAATATTCCGATTTGGTATCCTTAGGAATGGGTGCGTTTAATGAAATTTTAGAACAAGAGAGGATGAAATAATGCGAGAAATTTTTTTGAGAAAGAGCAGAATTTTATTCGCATTTTGTTCGCTCATGTTGGTCTCGTGTGTTGATCCTTATAAGTGCGCTAATGAAATTAATACAAATTAAATTACGGTGATTAGCGTAATTTCAACAAAGCCGGTCAAGTCTGTTAAAGCATATATGGGCGACAAAGTTCTTTGCGAAGGCGTTAACGAATTACTCTATAGAAAAAATAAGGAAGAATTCCTAAGTTGGACGATGTTGCCGATGACAAACTTGATGAACTTGAAAAAATCTGGTGTGGTAATTACAAGAATCATGAAGAAGAAATTATCTCCTTCTTGGAAAACATCTGAAACGACAGAATTAAAAACTGCGGCATTCCCTTGGGAGTGCCCTTTTGCTCAAAAAATTATAGTTTGTATAGGAACTTAATTCGGAGGTTTCATGTCGTCAGAAATCAGAGTCTATAAGGGTCACTACGCCAGTGGTACGGCTGTAGCCTGCGTTGATAGGCCCAACGATTTGCCTCTCTATGTATTGGCCTTTGTGGCGACGCTGTTTTAACATCTCTCGAAAAGAGTCCCTGTAAGATAAAAAAAGACCGTCTTTCAAAGGCGGCTTTTTTAGCTGTGATCTGCTGGTCTGATCTTTTCAGTCAAAATGGTGGGTGTCGAAAAGGATATCCTCAAGAAGAAGGCCGATGAACAGTGTCCCACCAAGGATAAGAATTGACCAAAATCCAAAGTAAAGTACGAAAGTAATTCCTGCGATCCAGCCAAATAATTTTTTTAGAAGTCCGCCATCATCGAAAATCATAATGACCTCTATTTCCAGTTGTCCTACAATCAATATACGTTCAAAAATCCTAAACGGTTCTCCAGTTTATCATTTTATGGGGGGGGACAGTTGTTTGGCTGCCCAAGAAGCTCTCTTGACATGGCTGGTAGATGTTAATATATTTTCGCTACCACCTTTTGGTGCGTTGCCGGGCCATGGCCTGTTTAGCCTAGCCCTAGTTTAGTATATGAACATTATCCTGTAAGGAGAGGGCTATGGCAAGACCGATTAAGGAAACCCCAATTCTTTTTGGTGAAGACGCCCGGCGCTTTGAAGCGCTCATGAAAGCAAATAAGAAAAATCCAGCAGAGCGGGAACGCTTGCTCGGAGTTTATCGTATCGCGTTGGATATGCTTAAGCGTGGAGAAGAATCGCAGCGAAGGGAGGAACTTGCGTGCAATGCAAAGTAGATTTTTCGCAAATTGAAATAAGAAAACTTAAGGGGTGTGAACTCGTTTCCGGCTTTGATTGCGGTGACGAGGATTTGAACGATTTTATTCAGAACGAGGCTTCCCTATATCGTCAAAGTCTTTTGGCGGTCAGTTATGTACTCGTTGAAAAGAATGCTCCTGAGAAGCCTTTGGCGTTCTGCAGCGTTGCGAATGATAAGGTTGCGCTTGGCGATTTTGCGAATAGTACTGAGTTTAATCGTTTTCGCAAAAAACAGGGATTCCCTCAATCAAAAAGATTGAAAAGTTACCCTGCGGTTAAGCTTTGCCGTTTGGGTGTTTCTAATGAGTTCAAGGGTGAAAATCTTGGAACCTTTATACTGGATTTTGTTAAGATGTTTTTTACGCAGGATAACAAGTCTGGATGCCGGTTTCTTACGGTGGATGCCTACATTGCGGCGATTCCTTTTTATGAAAAGAATGGGTTTAAAAAGCTTGGGTCGAAAAACGAGGGTGATCCTAGAACACGCCTCTTGTTTTACGACCTAAATGAAATTGCGGCCTAACTTCTCAAAAGGGTTTTTAAGGGGTGTCCCCTTAGGGGTGGGGGTAGCGTAAAATTTTGCGCCGCCTGCTTTTGGGGGTGAATTGCGCAAAAGTTGAAGCGAGGGGGCGGCTGCCCCCTTTTTATTTTCAATTTGACAAGCGACCCTTGCATTTAGTACGGCTCAATCATGTCATTTCACGCAAGTGTGAATGTCGCGATGTTCGCCTTTTGCTAAATTTTGCCTCGTATTTAATAGGGGGCTGTATGCCCCGAGGTAAACAATGGCAAAGTTATTCCGCGAAGTACAAAAGGAAGAAACCTTCCCGCAGATCGAAGAGCGCGTGCTCGGATTGTGGGATAAGGATGATAGCTTTAAGAAGTCTCTGGACAGCCGTCCGGAAACTGCACCCTATACTTTCTACGATGGCCCTCCGTTTGCAACTGGCCTTCCGCACTATGGTCACTTGCTGGCTGGTACCATCAAGGATATCGTTCCCCGTTACTGGACCATGAAGGGCAAGAAGGTTCCCCGCGGTTTCGGTTGGGACTGTCACGGTCTGCCTATTGAATCTCTGGTGCAGAACGAACTGGGTCTGGCTGGCGTTGCCGAAATCCAGAACCTGGGCGTAGATAAGTTTAACGAAACCTGCCGTAGCAAGGTTCTGAAGTACACCGGTGAATGGCGCAAGACTGTTCGTCGTATGGGCCGTTGGGTGGACTTCGACAAGGGCTACAAGACCATGGACAAGAACTTCATGGAATCTGTGTGGTGGGTGTTCAAGCAGTGCTTCGACAAGGGCCTCATCTATCAGGGCTACCGCATCCAGCCGTACAGCCCGGCTCTTGCAACTCCGCTTTCCAACTTCGAAACCAACCAGGGCTATAAGGACCGTCAGGATCCGTCCTTGACCTTGATTTTCCCGCTGGTTTCCGACGACGCAAAGTTTGCTGGTTCCAACATTCTCGTTTGGACAACTACTCCGTGGACTTTGCCGTCTAACTTCGCTATTGCAGTGAAGGCTGACGCCGAATACGTTTGTGTTGAACAGGACGGCAAGAAGTTCTGGGTCATGGGAACTCGCGCTGGCGCTTACTTCAAGCAGCCCAACATTGTGGACAAGTGCATGGGTTCTGACCTTGCTGGTCTCAAGTACGAAGCTTTGTTCCACATTAGCGACGCTTACGCCACCGCAGAAGAACTGGCCAAGCGTTATACCATCTACGTTGCCGATTTCGTTAGCGACGAAGACGGTGCCGGTGCTGTGCATATCGCTCCTTCCTTCGGTGAAGAAGACTTCCAGCTGGGCGCATCTCTTGGCCTGGGTCTTTTCGACCCGCTGGATACCGAAGGCAAGTTCACCGACAAGGTCCCCATGTGGAAGGGCCTGGGTGCAAAGGAAGCCGACAAGAGCATTATCGCCTACCTCAAGGAACAAGGCCGCGTGTTCAAGCACGAAACCTTCGTTCATAGCTACCCCCACTGCTGGCGTACCGGCGTGCCTCTGCTGTACCGCGCCCTCAAGACTTGGTTCTTGAAGATCGATGGCGAAGTCACCAACGCAGAAGGTGTCACCAAGACTTTGAAGGAATGGATGGTCGAAAACAACCAGACCGTGAACTGGGTTCCCGACCACATCAAGAGCGGCCGCTTCGGTAAGTGGATTGCCAACGCCCGTGACTGGAACCTTTCCCGTAACCGTTTTTGGGGTACCCCGATTCCTGTATGGATTGCTGACGATGGCGAAATGATCGCTGTGGGCTCCATCAAGGAACTGGCTGACCTCACTGGCGAAACTCTGGAAGACCTGCACAAGCACTTTGTAGATAAGATTGTCATCAAGAAGGATGGCAAGGAATTCAAGCGTACTCCGGAAGTGTTTGACTGCTGGTTCGAATCTGGCTCCATGCCTTATGCCAGCCGCCACTATCCGTTTGAAAACAAGGAACTGGTTGAAAAGAGCTTCCCGGCTGACTTCATTGCCGAAGGCCTTGACCAGACCCGCGGTTGGTTCTACACCTTGACCGTTCTTTCTAACGCACTGTTCCAGAAGCCCGCCTTCAAGAACGTGATCGTGAACGGTATCATCTTGGCCGAAGACGGTTCCAAGATGTCTAAGTCCAAGAAGAACTATCCGGACCCCAACGAACTTATCGAACGTACTGGCGCCGACGCCATCCGCCTGTTCCTCATTAACTCTGCTGCACTGAAGGCTGAAGACCTGCGCTTCTCCGAAGAAGGTGTGAAGGGTATCGTGAAGCAGGTGATGCTTCCGCTGTGGAACGCCGTTAGCTTCTTCGTTTCTAACCACAACGCCGACGCCGCCAAGGGCCAGCTGAACTGGAATCCGGGTGAAGTGGTGAAGTCCGAAAATGAACTGGACCGCTGGATGCTTGCAACGCTCCAGGATCTGGCCGCCAAGGTCGAAGTGGAAATGAAGGCTTACCGTTTGTACAACGTGGTGCCTGCAATCATCGCCGCTGTGGATGACCTGACCAACTGGTACGTCCGTCGTAGCCGTCGCCGTTTCTGGAAGTCTGAAAACGATGGCGACAAGAATGCAGCTTACGCTACCATGTACAAGGTGCTGGTGGACTTCAGCAAGATTCTTGCTCCGTTCCTGCCGCTCCTGGCCGAAGAAATCTACCAGATTCTCGTTCGCGAAGTGGATGCCAACGCTCCTGTTAGCGTACACCTCTGCGAATTCCCCAGCGCGGACGAATCCCTGAAGGACGAAGCCCTGGTGCAGCGTATCGCAATGGTTCGCGGCATGGTGGAAATGGGCCGTGCAATCCGCGCTACGAACAACGTAAAGAACCGTATGCCGATTGCTAGCATGACTGTGGTGCCCCACGGTGTCGTAGAAAAGGACGTTGCCGAAACCATGAAGGACCTCATCCTCGAAGAACTGAACGTTCGCGAAATGAAGTTCCTGGAAGACGAAACCGTTCTGGTGAAGCTTACCGCAAAGCCCAACTTCCTGGGCATCAAGGCCAAGGGCCCTGAATACGCCAAGAACATGAAGGTCATCTCTGCTAAGCTCAACAGCCTCACCGCTGACGAAATCAAGGCTCTGCAGGGTGGTGAAACAATCAAGTTCGAATTCGGCGAAGTTGGTGCTGACTGCCTCATGATCCAGCGCATTGTGCCGGAAGGCTTGGCTGTGGATGCCGATAGTCACTTCACCGTGGCTCTGGACCTGAACGTCACCGACGACTTGCGCCGCGCTTGCGTCGCCCGCGAACTGGTGAACCGCATTCAGAACCGCCGTAAGGAACAGAACTACACCATCACTGACAAGATTGAAGTGACCTTGTTCTCTGAAAGTGACATGTTCAAGCAGGCTGTCGCAGAAAACGAAGCATATATTGCTGGCGAAACTCAGGCTACCAAGATTGCTTGGGCTGCTTCCGCAGACGGCCTCGAAGCCAACGACGCTGACGGCGAAGCATTCAGCTTCACTACCGTAAAAGCCTAGTACGCAGAATTCATTTGCGTGTCATCCCGGCCTTGAGCCGGGATCTCCTTTATACTAATAAAAGTCCCCGAAGCTAACCCCTTCGGGGACTTTGCGTTTAATAATTTACTCTGCGCATTCTATGAACTTATAATTACGCTGCGCTTTCTATTACTTTTGCATCAAATATACTCTGCGCACTCTGTCATTTTTCTTTTCTGCCTCTTGACAAAGGCTCGGCTCTTTTATAGATTTATAGTGAACTTTTGAGCATTAGTTTACTTTTTGATAAATTCATGATGTCCGGCAGTTTTTCGCTTGTCCGCCGGAAAGGAGTTAAGATGAAATTGGCTTGTTCGCGCCCCCTTGACACCGTGTATCCAATTAGATACATTTAGGAGGGTGCCGTGTATACTTTAGAAAAGACGGAAACTTTCCTAAAATGGTACGGATATCTTAAGGATGTCCAAGCAAAACAACGGATATTCTCTAGGTTGCTTAGAATTGAATTGGGCAATCTTGGCGATGTCAAACCTGTTGGTGAAGGTGTTTTTGAAATAAGGATTGATGCTGGTCCTGGGTATAGGTTGTACTATGCTCTAAGGGGGACAACTGTGATTCTTCTTTTGTGCGGGGGAGATAAATCAACCCAGCAAAAAGACATTGATAAGGCGAAGACCATGTGGAAGGAATTGCAAAATGAAAACAAGTAAACTTGATTTGTCTGAACTGCTTGATAGCGAAGATGTTATTGCAGGCGTGTTGAATGACGCTTTACAATCTGGTGATTCCGTAGCCCTGCTTAGAACCATTGGTTACGTGGCGAAAGCCCGTGGCATTGCTCAAATTTCGCAAGCAACAGGGCTTGGCCGTGAAAGTCTCTACAAGGCGTTGAACGAAAACGCACACCCGAGATTTGAAACTATTCTCAAAGTTTTGGGTGCGTTAAATGTTCAAATCGCTGTTGTGCCCAAAAAGAAACCTGCAAAAAAGCATCTTGTTGTCGCAGAAAAGAAAACGAAATATTCTGCGACGATTTAAACCGCGAAAAAAATGTTCCCCGAGGCTGGCAAGAGCGCCGGGGGAATATTTTTATCGTTAATCAACTATTTCTATGCCAAATTGCTTGTTGATGTAATGCAACAAAGCTTTATCTTCGCAATACACGTAACATCCTTTTTGTCCTCGAGAAAGCAGTGTCTTATAAGTGTTGCGAATTAACTTTGCCGCCAAATCACAATCTTTGCAAGATCGAATTCCTGAAGATTTATCACTAATAGCTTCTTTAGTTTGATCCGTGAACACACCTTGAGAGATGTCGTATCGTAAATCTTTTCCGATTATTATGCCGCAATAGTCAAATTCAAGACCTTGTGTTGTGTGGATACAACCTACTTGATCAAATGATTTGGGGTCAATGGCGAATAGTGAATTGGCGAAATTCCATTTTGCTTTAAATCCATCCTCTAGAATGATGTCGTAAATTTCACCATTTGGGTCTTTTTCTGAATTCCACTCGTAGCAATAGCCTGCAATCATCCGTGATTTGTTGGCGATGGCATTCTTTGCTCGTAGAGCCTCTCGCATTTTTGTTGGACTGTTGAACAATTTCAAATCATAGTCAAAATCAAAATTGATATTAGCGGTTTCCCTTATGCCAAGTAAATTATCAAGAAAGTTTAGATATCCGTTACTTCCGCTGCATCGGAATTGCGAAACTAGATTCAAGTCATCACCTTCGTATAACTTTGCTTTATGAAAATTCGCCCATTTTTTTATTTCATCTACTGATCCGATATCTTTGGTTGTGATTTTTTGATCTTCATCTATAAAGAATACCGATACTCTTGCCGAGTTTATCAACTCCTTAATTTGGTTTTCCCCGTGGAATATTGCAGACTTTTTTCTCAATCGGTGAGATTCGTCAACAATAACGCAATCCAACATGTTTGTAGGCGAATTCCAAAATGCATCCGATGCTCTGAATAGATTTTTAATGTATGAAAGTTTGTATTTTTCTTGTTTTAATTTTTCAAAATAGACGTTTCGGGGGGCTGCATTTTTTGTGACATAGTTTGCACTAAATCCTTTTTGAATTAGATCACAAAGCAACTGGATTGCAACAACGGATTTTCCTGTTCCGGGACCACCCGTTACGATGACAACAGCTTTTTCACCACTTTTGACGGGATTGGTTGCGTTTTTAACTGCATTTTCAACAAGTTTTTTTACTGTTTCATAGGCAACTTTCTGTTCATCAATTAGATAGAATTCTTTGTTGCCTTTGATCATTGATGCTAACGAATCTTGAAGCGCTTTAGCTGGCTTCAACTTTCCATGATCGATTTTCATCAAAAGATCAATGTTAGATTTCTTTTTTACATATGTTTTCACGAAAGAACGCAACTTGCCAACGTCTTCGGATAGGAAAATCGGGGCTAAGGAAATTGCGTTTTGATAATGTGAATTGTCAATATGGTCCCTGTTTTTTTCTCGATAGTTGTGAAGATAGGCGCAAGGATTTAGCCTTATGTCTTCTTTATAAATATCCTCGTTGAAGTTCTCAATAATTTTAGCATAACTATATGCTTGATAACACGGATGACATACGGTTTTGTTTGATCCGCCTGTAAATGCAGTGACTACATCTGGACGAGATGTTGTTCCACTATCTTCCCATTGTTTTAATTCAACAACAACAATGTTCTTTGTTCCGTTTTCATTTTCTCCTGCAATAAGAAAATCAACGCGTTTAGAAGTTAACGGAATCTGGTATTCAACAGCGAGTTTTATGTCGTCGGAAATATCATCATCATCCAAAACATTTCTCATATACATAAGCGAATTTGCCCATGCACGAAATTCGGCGGCATTATTATGATGAATGTTTTTTAATTCAAACGCTTGTTGAACTTTTGAGGCTATGCATCCAGAACGAATGTCTTGAACAAAACCTCCCTTTGTATTTTCGTAAATAATCATGCAGAAGCGTCCTTATAATTCCGTATACTTTTTAGCAGTTCCCTTAGCTTTCTCTACAGGATACTTTTCTGCATTCTTTTCCAACTTTTTTAGTACGATTTCGCGAATGTCAAGATTGTACTTATCGGCAATCAAGATTGCGTAGTTGAAAATATCGGCTAGTTCCTCGCGAACTTTTTCAATTTTGACATCTTCTGGATTTTTCCATAAAAATGCTTCTTGTAATTCGCTAGCTTCAATAGACAATGCTATTGCCAAATCCTTGCCATTGTGGAATTGATCCCAGTCTCGATCAACGGAGAATTGCTTGATTTTACTTTTCAGTTCTTCAAAATCAGACATGGCATTCTCACTTGTTTAACATTTTCTTTGCCATCTTATAAGCGTCATCAAAAGGAAGTCCCAATTGACTCAACATTTCAGGCGCAACTTGAGCCCAGCTTGTATAGTAATAGGCTAAAAGTTCGTAGCCACCAAAGTCCTTATCGGGAATGGATTTGAGGGTGTATCCAGATTTTTGGTTAGGACTTATTCCGTTTTGTCCGAGCATTGCTATTTCGAATGCGATTTTCTTCACATCTTCAGGCAGAAGTGTTTCAAAGTATTTCATGGCTCCAACCATATAGCAAGACATCATCATGGTGATGGCAGGATCAACGTTTTCTGGATTATGTGTACTGTCAAAAACTTCTTGCTTACGGTCTACATCATTTTTGATGTTTTCTGTTAAGGTTGCATCTTTGCCTACAGCAAAATTTGTAATTGCGAAGTATTTGATGAGCCCAAGTTTTGTGGCAAATCTTTCAAACAATTCATACTCGTCGCCATCATGGTAACCAAGTAATGAATTTTCGAAATCTTTAAACATTTCGTGTGCATTGTTGAGCATGTTGGACGATGAGCCAAAATTGGCGATAAAGTCCATGCCATACAAACGCTTTAACATTAAAGACTGTCCAAGAATGAGCAACTTATTTGTATCCTTGATAAACTGCGGAAACTCCTGGACATTTGCAGTTTGTTTTACAGAGCCAAGATTGGACTGTTCCATGTTGAATAAAGACATTAACTGCAATGGTCTAAATTCTGTTTTTGCAAAAATTCGTTCTTCAACGAACATATCCAAAGGGCTGTTCATCAGTTGTAGCGACAAGCCTTGGAAAAGACTTTTTGCAAGATTTTGTATATCGGCTTGGGAATATGTTTTTTTGAGTCCATCAAAGTGGCGCTTGTATTCTTGCATGAATAAGTCAAAATTATTCTGTGAAGAACCTATGACCTTCAATGTGCCAGCCTGCTTTGCTCGCAGCATCATGTCAAGATGAGTTAGTTCATGGAGAATGTAGTGCTGGTAGAGTTTGTCTTTTTTGTAAAGAACGAGATGATAATCCCTTTTGTAGAAATCAGCAAATTGCAGCCTTGCCAATGTGTCAAGATCATCTTTTTGTTGGAATTTGATTGTAATGTTGAAATCATTTTCCAATTTGCGCGCGATATCAAAGACCATAGATTCATAATCTGTTGATTCGCATATATCTCTAGCGATGGTAAAAAAAAGTTTGAGAAGTTCGTTTCTAACAGCCGGATCTTCAGCTCTGTTCTTGCCTTTTTTGACTCCTGCTGCTGCATATTTAAAGGCTTCTTGCAAATTATTGTTTTTGTAATGAGCCAGAGCTAAACCATAGTAGCTGTTGATGTAGGTGTCGTCTATCTCAAGAGCCTTTTCTAGATATAAAATACCTTTGCTGTATTCACTTTTTGCCAGGAATGTTCCTGCAACGTTGTTCAATGCTATGGCGTTATCGGGATAATACTCTAAAACCTTGTTGTAGTATGTCTCAGCAACGTTTGACTTATCTTTATCTTTCGCGAAGATGTTCCCCATTAGGATTAGAGCCCACATATTCTTTGGGTCTAAACGTAATGCTTCGAGAACGGTATTCTCAGCCTTTTCGGTATCTCCGTTTTGAAAGTAAATTTGCCCTAGCAGTCTATGCGATTCGGAATGGGTAGGACATGCTTTGATTCCTTTCAAAAGCAAATCTTTTGCAGCGTCAAAACGCCCCTGACTGCAGCACTCCGCAGCCTTTTGAAAATTTCGTGTTGCCTTTTCTAAATCAAACTGTTTTTCGTTTTCGGCCATAGGGATCCTTCCGCCCTAGGCTTACAATAGTGGATTCCTGCCGATACAAAAAAGGCGTGGAGTCGCTAAACCGTATACTGCACTTCGGGGCTCGGCAAAGCCTTGTATATCAATACACGCAAACGACCCACGCCCCTAATTGGGACGTGAGCAGTTTACCCTATTCTCATATACGTGAAATTTTGCCGATTTCGAAGTGGAGACTAGAGCAAATAACTCAATAAAAATGGTCGTTCAGACTCGCTTTCGCAAAACTGAACTATGTCGCTACAAATATATAAAAGCTAATTAGAAAAGGGGCTTGCGGCTTGGACAATCACCGTCTATATGGGACTGTTTTGCGTATATTGAAATTTTACTTAAAATTTTACTTAAAAATTTGTATGTTGAGGAATGGAGGTTTTGTATGCCGTGTATTCTGCCTGTATCTGATTTGCGAAACTATAACGAGGTTCTTCAGAATGTTTCCGAGGGGTCTCCTGTATTCTTGACTAAGAATGGCCGAGGCTGTTTTGTGGTCATCGATATCAAGGAGTATGAACGCTTGACTGCAGAACATAAATTACAGAAGTCCTTGGAGGAAGGCGAACAATCTGCAAAGGAATCTGGCTGGCTGGCTGCAGCTGACGTACGTGCAAAGTACGAGGTCTAGATGGCCGTTGTATATGTGTCTCCTAAAGCCGTTGAGGATTTGGACGACGTCAAGGAATATATTGAAAATAAATTGAAAAGTCCGCAGGCTGCAAAGAACGTTGTCAGGAAAATTATTGATGCGTATGAAGATTTTGCTGAATTTCCTGAGCTCGGTTCCGATCTAGAGACGACGAATGTTGCTCTAAAGTCTTATAGACATATTGTCGTGGATAACTATATCGTCTTCTATAGAGTCCATCTTGGAGACGTTTATGTTGTTCGAATTCTGCATTAGCTAATGGACTATTTGAAGTTCTTGATTCCCTAGAATAAATCCAGCGTACTGTCCAGATAGATTTCTTCTCTCACGTTCAATTGGTATTCCGGCTTGGTCATATAGTAAAGCAGAAATTCCAGGATGAGGGCGCTGCCTAGACCGCGTCCTTCAATTTTGAACTGAGAGAAGCCTGCGGGTGCGTAGACGTTTTGGATATCGTCAATTCCAATGAAACCAGGATTCTTCATGGTGTCTGAAAAGCGGTAGCCTCTTTTGGAAGTGGGGGAGACGCAAATGTGATCCTTGCAGTCTTCGCCGAGGTTTTTGCGGCTCACGTTCTCGTAACATCTCTTGCGGTCGGTGCAGCCGAACCAGCAACATTCATTGCAGAGAAATTCCACTTTCTGTTTTTGCGCAGTGGTGAGTGCGATGAGCCTATCCATTTCCTTGTTGAGTCTGAAGTCGGGAACCACATAGCGGAACTCATCGCGATTCAATTCTGCCACAAGTTGCGCAAACTCAGTCAGAACTTTTGTGGTGGAAGAAACGAAATAGAAGTCGGGATATTTTTTCTTCAAGTAATTCAGCAACAAATCGGAGTGAACGATGATTCCGTTTTGCGGCGCTTCAAACATTCTGCAAAGTTCATTGCATCGCGGGTTTGCCAAATGCTCTTCACGTATCAACGAATTGCTGAAGGTTAGTCTTGCGGAAATTCCGAATTCCTTCATCAGTTCAGCAACATTCTCCGCAGGTTCTTCACCAAAGCCTACGCGGCCGCCACCCCAGATGCAGTCTGCGGGCGCACCATAAATGGAACCGATTTCGCACCAGTCGTAGAACCATTCCCGATGTTCACGGAACAGGGGCAAAAACGCCTTGTACAGATCGTAAAATTCAAAAAGTCCGGGAAGATGGTAGAATATATGCATGGTTGAATAAATCCTCTGCCCTAAATTAGAATAAATGCTTGTATACAACCTCATTTTTTGATGACTTGAAAAGCGGAAAGGTCGCTTTTATTATCTTTTAGCTTGTTAGAGTTGGTTTGGAAGAGTGAAACAAGTTCAGTTTACATACGATAGTCAAAAACAGTTAGACGACGAATTGCAGAATATTGGCGAACTGTGCGAAGGAAAACCTGCCAAGCTGTTGTTTCATGTGTATTCTGAGCAGTCTGGCTACAAGCTGCTGAAACTTGTTTGCAATACCATTATTCAATATTTCCCCAGTGCACTTTGCATAGGTTGTTCTTGCAATGGTAGCATCGTCGACGGATCTTTCTCGGGAAACTCCATTTCAATTTCTTGTACTGTTTTTGAAAGCGAAACCACCCGCATTGGTGTTTTGCAGTATGACCTGAATGAAGAAAGTGCTGCCGTGGTTGCAGCGGGTTTGGCGGAGGCTGTGGAAAAACGTCCTTGGGTGACTGCGGTTGGCTTACTGTTAGCTGCTCCGGAAATGTCCCTCTCCGGTTTTTGTGATGGTCTTAGTGCTATTCGCCAAGATGTGCAGGTTTTTGGTGGTGTTGCAGGGCAGATTAACGAAGCTACTCCTGCTTACATTTTCTCCAATATCGGAGGCTTCTCCAATGGTTCTGTCGTCTGTGTTTTGTACGGCGGGGAAGGCCTCCATGTGGAAACATCAAAGATTTCCGGATGGAAACCTCTAGGAAAAACATTTACAGTCACCAGGGCTGATGGCAACGTTCTTTGGGAATTGGATGGAAGACCTGCTTTCGAGGCGTACTCCAAGTACCTGAACATTGAAAACGACTATTACTTCTATAGCAATACTTTGGAATTCCCGTTGTTCTACCATAGCGATGGGGAGTATGTTCAACGTACACCGTTGGCTTGTTCTGAAGAAGGGGCTCTGCTATTGGCCACTGATATGAGGGTGGGCGAATCTACTAGAATTTCCTATGGTGATCCTCAGTTTATTATGGACGGTGTGAAGGCCTGCACTACGAGGCTTTCAAAGTTCTGTCCGGAAGCTGTATTTATGTATTCCTGTGTTGCTCGCCGATCCTTCTGGGGTGAAGATGAGGTGGACAAGGAAACAAAGCCTTTTAATACCTTGGCTCCCACTGCTGGTTTTTATACGTCGGGTGAAATTTTACGAACAAACAAAGCCGTTAAACTTCACAATGCGACTATTGTTGTGGTTGCCATGCGTGAAGGCTATGCGGACCATTCCAGAATGAAGACCGTCGTTGTGAATGATGGTACCCGCGCTGGCAGGGTTTCTGTCATTAGTCGCTTGGCAAACTTTACCAACGTCTCCTCTGCAGAACTCATGGAAATGTACAACAAGATGACCAAGAACTCCATTACGGATGCCTTGACCGGATTGTACAACCGTGGTGAAATCCAGAGGCGTATTGCTGAACGATTTGCAGAAAGTCCCTACGATCAGATGTCCCTGGTGATGATTGATATCGACAACTTCAAGTCGGTGAACGATACCTATGGTCACAAGATTGGTGACTGCGTTATTGAGGGTCTTTCAAAACAGATTCAGACAGCTTCTTTCGAAAACGCTCCTGATGCGGATGCAGGTCGTTGGGGCGGTGAAGAATTTATGATTATGCTTCCGGATATGGGAATCAGGGAAGCGGTTGAATTTGCTGAAGCGGTCCGTACAGGCTTTGCTCAGGTTTCGTTCCCCCAGGTTGGAAGAAAGACGATCAGTCTTGGTGCCACCGAAATGAAAAGGGGCGACTCTGTGGATTCCATCTGCGTTCGTGTGGATGAAGCCCTCTATCAGGCTAAACGAACTGGCAAAAATAAGGTCGTAGTCCTTTAAAATTGCTTTTTCTGAGTGATTTTCCTCAAAAAGTGCTTTGTAAAAAACGCAAAACAAAAAATCCGGGTCTTAGTGCGAATAACCTAAAAAAAATTATTTATAGGTTGGATGCTTAGTTTATATTTATAGAGACCCTAATATGCTGAATATTGAAGAAATTAGCGATTATCGAGACCTTTTAAAGGAATACTATGTCCAGCGCAAGTTGGACTTTCCTCTGTATTCCTATAAAATGCTGGGCTCAAAATTAGGGCTGGAAACCAGTCAGGTATACCGCGTTCTGAACAAGGAATACCATTTGCCTACTCGTAGCGTTCCCCTGGCAAAGGACCTTCTGAAATTGAAGGGCCGTAGTGGTGAACTGTTTGAAATTTTGGTGGCTGCTTCCAAGACAAAGTCCCAGGCGAAGAAGGACAAGCTTTACAAGATGGCCCTTTCGCTGAAAGACGTGAAAATGCGTAACCTTGATTCCAACGAACTGATGTTCCTCAGCAAGTGGTGGATTCCTGTGGTTCGCGTGACTATTGAAATGAATGGCGGTGAGGCGGAACCTTCCAAGTTGCTGAAGATGATCCGCCCGGCTATTTCCAAGGAGCAGCTGGACGAGGCCATCCGAGTTCTCCGTGAATTGAACTTGATTACCCCGCTGGCCTCTGGCCGCTATGCCATTACCCAGGCAAACTTTACTTCTGCCGGTGCAGCCAAGGTTACTGCAATTCGTAGCTACCAGAACCAGCTTTTGGCGCTGGCCCAGGATTCCATTGTAACGGTGGATCCCAAGCAGCGCAACATCTCCTCGCTTTTGGTGGGCGTGGACGATGAGTGCTATGAAGATTTGAACAACATGACCCAGGAATTCCGCCGCCAGATTCAAAAGCGTGTGGAAGAAGTTCCTGAACCTAAGAAGGCAATGCAGTTTGTATTTGCCTTGTATCCGGTGTCTGATGTTTCTCAGGGCGGTTCTACGGAATCGGGGAGGAAACGTAAATGAAGATGTTTGTGAAAAATTGCGGACTTGCTTTGATGGGTGGCGCTATGCTTGCGCTGCTCGGTTGTTCTGCCGACGACAAGTTGGCAGGTGTCAGCACCGTGGAAACGGAAAACGCCTTGGTCATCCAGGTGACTGACGGTAGTGCGCCTGCGAAGGGTGCTCTGGCCCGTGTGCGATCAGCTCGCTATTTGCAAGATGTTGATAACGCAGAACATGATGGTGTTGCCGCAGAATACACTGCCGATTCCAAGGGCTTTATTTCTATTGCGAAGAAAGATGTTTCCAGCATGAAAAATATTGCGGTTGAGGTGGTTGATGAAAAGCAGGGTGCCTTCGGTATATTCTCTGTAGCAACCTCCGAGGATGCAGTTCCCGATTCCACTACTTTATCTCTTGAAAAATTTGGTTCTTTGAAGGGTCGTGTAACTTTTGCTGAAGGTGATTCTACAGCAGAAGTCCGCATTTATGGAACGGATCGTATTGTCACTACAGACGCTGAAGGAAACTTTGAAATCAATGACCTTCCGCCTTACGCTCATTACACCTTGTATGTGGGCTCTAGCAGCAATACTATCGTAGAAATGGAAGCAGGTGTGTCTGCGGAAAAGACGAAGGATGTGGGTGAAATTATCCTTAAGAAGTATGTCCGTTATGACGACGTCTTGATGATTTCTGATTGGATGAAAGTTGCCAAGTCTGCTCGCCAGAATGGTGAACCTGTGGTGGGTTTCATTCGCTTGAATTCTGCGAACTTTGACTTTAAGGACGTCATGACTCAGGGCAAAGATGTCCAGATTGAAACTGAGGACGGAGAACCGATTACCTTTGCGATCAACTACTGGAACGATACTTTGGAACAGGCTGAAATTCAGGTGCTGATGGATGCGGAAACTGAAAATGTCAAGTTGACTTGGGGTATGGGCGCTGTGGACGAAAAGACTGCCAAGAAAGTGTCCTCTTCAAAGTTGTGGGAACCTGTTTCTGCAGATGTGGCTCGCGAGCAGAACTCCGTGAACCTTGTGGATTTCGAAAATGGATTCAAGACTAATGTGACGGCACCTGCTAAGGTGTTTGATTGGTACTTTGAATACCAGGGTGACTCTGTGGAAACCACTCCGGGTTTGGACGATGCTATTGAGGGTGTTGAATCTGCGGGTGCTGGCCGCGATGGCAAGGCTTTCCATTGGAAGTCTAAATCTCCTAATGGTAGCTGGTCCTGTATTGGCCTCTGGCTCAGTTCTGCGGAAAAGCCTAGCAATTTCCAGGCAATCGATTCTGTTGAATTCCTTGTTCGTGGAAATGGCCGTATTGCCTTTGCCTTCGAGTCCGAAGACACTACAGGATATGTTAGCAAGGCCTTTAACTTTGATACCCTCAAGACGGAATCCAGCGAATGGGTTCGCAAGGTTATCAAGCAAAGCGATTTCGTGGAAGGCACTGGCGCCTATGCCAATATTGGTTGGGACGTTATCCAGACTCGGGTTACTAACTTCAATATTGCGGCCTATGGTGAAGCTGAATTCTGGCTGGACGACATCAAGTTCTATGGTGTAAATCTGGACGACCTATAATTTTGTATATTGCGCCACGTACAAAGGAATAAGCTATGGCTGAAATTCAATCTGTTTGCGTCGGCGAAGTGGAAATGGAATACGCCCGCTTTGGTAGCGGTGCAAAGATTTTCGTGATTATTCCGGGTCTTAGTCTCCGTAGTGTAATGGTTTCTGCATCTTCTGTAGAAACCGCCTACAAGATTTTTAAGGAAGACTATACCGTTTACCTTTTTGACCGCCGCAAGAATATGCCTGCGGTGTATTCAGTCGCGGAAATGGCCAAGGATACTGCCGCTGCCATGAAGGCCTTGGGCCTTGAACATGCGGATATTTTGGGAACGTCTCAAGGTGGCATGATTGCCCAGCATATTGCCATCGAACATCCGGAACTGGTAAACCGCTTGGTGCTGGCCTCCAGTTCTTCAAAGGCGGAACCCCTTCAGCTTGAAGTCATCGGGAATTGGGCGGTTCTCGCTCGTGCCGGCCGCGCAGACGACTTGGTGGGCGATTTCATCGATAACGCTTTTACGCCTGCATTTGTGCAACGCTATCGCCGCGCACTCTTGATGATGTACAAGAACTTGACGGAAGAGGAACTTCTCCGTTTCGCAATCACCGCAGAGGCTTGTGCCGGCATTGACACTTACGACAATCTCCACAAGATCCAGAGCCCCACCTTTGTGGTCGGCGCTGCTCTTGACCATGTGGTGACCTATGAGGCTTCCGTCAAAATTGCAGAAAAGTTGAAGTCTGCCAATGTCCCTTGCGAATTCTACACCTACGAAGAAAATGGTCACGCCGTATTCGACGAGGCCAAGGATTACAAGGAAAGAATCCTTCAGTTTTTCAAAAACTGCTAGTTCTTATCAAAATTTGGCTTAGCAAGAACTCCTTTTTTGATCCAAAGGGCGACATTTAGGACAAATTGGTGCCCCTTCTTGTTAACGCAACTTTACATAAAGTTCGCAAAATTCTATTTTTGCACCGTTGGTTATGGTGTAATATGGTTTATTGTGTACTACAGATTTGCTGTCTGTTGTTGTTCGTGTATGTGTACATCAATTCACGAATCCAGACAAAGAATATGAAATTGCAGGGCTCGTCCCAGTTCTTCATTGCAATTGTCATTTGTGCGGTTGTTGAATTTATTTTTGATGGATTGTCTGCGTACACCGTCAACAACCTGGATTCCGTTCCCAAGTGGCTGAACCAGTGGGCCCATTTCCTTTTCCTCACAAGCATTGACGCCGTTGTATTCCTGGTGTTCTGTTATCTGCTCCAGATGGTGGATTGTTTCCCGAAATCGATGAAGGGGAAGGTTGTTTTGTATTCTCCATTGGTTGTCAACTTCTTCTTGTTGTTGACGAATATGGAGTACTTGCGCTATGTTCCTGGCGAACTATCGTACCATTGTGAGGGAACCTCTGCAAATGCTTGTTACGCTATGGCTACCCTTTATGCCATCTTCTCGCTGGTTGTGTTCCTTAGAAAGTTGAAGTTCATTGAAAAACAGAAACAGGCTAGTATCGCCCTCTATGGCATTTCTCTTTTGATTATTGTTGTGGTCAAGTTTATCTATCCTGATTTCTTGATTACGGCTTCCGGTGTTACGGTCTTGGTTTGCGGTATTTTCTTGACCAATGAAAATCCAGTGATTCAGGATCTATACCATTATCAAGATGAAATGGTGATGGGCTTTGCAACTCTTGTTGAAAATCGTGATAACAATACGGGCGGTCATATTAAGAGAACTTCTCTTTATGCGGAACGTATTGCAGTGGAAATGCAGCGCCGTAATGTTTATGGGGAAGTGATGACAAAGGACTTTGTCAATAATCTTCGTATGGCTGCGCCTATGCATGATATTGGTAAAATCGCAATCCCTGACGCAATCCTTCAAAAGCCCGGAAGGCTGACCCAGGAAGAAATCGATATTATGAAGACCCACGCTGCAAAGGGTGGAGAAATTATCCGCAGAACTTTTGCCAACGTCAGTAGCCCTGAATACACAAAAGTCTGTTATGAAGTCGCCATGCATCATCACGAAAAGTGGAATGGCCAGGGATATCCTCTAGGTTTGCATGGTGAAAACATTCCCCTTTCTGCAAGAATTATGGCAGTAGCGGATGTCTTTGATGCCTTGTCTGAAAAGCGTTGCTATAAGGAACCTTTGCCTTTGGACGCCTGCTTTGACATCATAAAAAATAAATCCGGGGAAGATTTTGATCCCCAGATTGTTGAGTTGTTCTTGTCCATCAAGGATGATATCATGGACATTCACGCTAACTGCATGAAGTCCATTGAAGATAAAATCAAAAAGATATCTTAGACTTCATCCTTGATTTCGTTCATGGCCTGAGTGATTTGATCCTTCATGCTGAGGAACACGTCAACAAGGACCGGCTCGAAATCAGTGCCTTTACCTTTTTCAATAATCTGGAAACATTCTTCCAGAGGAATGGCGTCGCGGTAGCAGCGCTTCTGGGAGATTGCGTCGAATACGTCGGCCACGGCCATGATGCGAGCTGCCAGAGGAATCTCGGTTTTGGAACGGCCTTCGGGGTAGCCTCTGCCGTTCCATTTTTCATGGTGGTAACGGGCCACTTCGTAAACCATTTGACGGTAATTGTCGTCGCCGATGTGGGAAAAGGTCTGCTTAATAATCTTGCCGCCTTGTTCCGCATGGCTCTTCATGATGGTAAATTCTTCGTCGGTCAGTTTGCCTGGTTTCTGCAAAATGTGATCCGGGATGGACATCTTTCCGATGTCGTGCATAGGAGCGGCGCTGGTCAAGTTGCCGATGAATTCAATGTTGATGATTTCCGGATAAACCTTGCGTTTGAACAATTCCTTGGAGAGGAGCTCTACGTAACGGCTGGTGCGCTTAACGTGGCCTCCAGTGCTTTCGTCGCGGTTTTCAACCAAGTTTGCAAAACCGAGAACAATGTCCTGGTTCAGTTCCTTGATTTTCTGGGTTCCGTTGATTTGTCTGTCCAGTAGCTTCGTTGTTCTGCTGGAAAGAAAGTAGAGCAGATAGCCGAAACTGCACAAGGTAAGTGCGCGAGGCAATACGCTGAAAAGAACAAGACGCTTCATCACCAGGAAGTTCTGGTCCGGAACGAAGTTTCCGAAGAAACCGGAGAACTGGCCCAAGGTAGACATGATCATGGTGGTGATCAATGCGAATAGGGTGGTCTTCTTGGAGAAATAGAGACTTGCAATGGCAATGGGGAAGGCGTAAACAATGGTGGCGTGGAAAGTGAGTGTGGTCTGGATGTCAAACAGGAACAGGTTGGTCAGCAGAACGTATATGTACTTGAGCTTCGGGTTATGCGGGCCAAGAATCTTGTTTAATGCCCACGGGCTCAAAAGAAGTACGGCGCCAACTACATAAGCGGTTGTCATCACCTTCTGGTCGATGATGAAAATATGAAGTAGGTTCAGTATGTAGATAAGGGTAAATATGCCGAGGGTAATCGATAATGCCTTGGCAACAGTTTTATTTGCGTCAGCTTCATTTTGACGCACCAAAAAATGATCACGTGTAACCATTCAAAACCTCACAATCCATACCAATAATAGTTAATAATGTAAGGTTTTTATAACATTTTTGCAAAAAACGCTTTTTTTGTGTGTAAAAAACGAAAAAGTGGATGAAGCATCCACCTTTTCATGAAATCGAAACTTTGAATTTTTATTTCAGAAGTTCCGCAGGCACGCATTCTGCCATGGCTTCGTAGGCCTTGGCGCTGGGGTGCAGGTGGTCTCCGGAGTCAAAGCCGTCGGCAAATTTTTTCGGATCAGCAGAATCCTGGACTGCCTTGTCGAAATCTACACAACCATTGAACTTGTCGGATTCACGAAGCCACTTGTTGAATTCGTTACGGATGACGTCCCGGTTTTCGTTGTAGGTTCTCCAACCGAAAATGGGGAGAAGGGTCCCGCTCCAAACTTTGAGACCCAATGAGCGTGCGTGCTCAATATACAGCTTTTCTACACCGTCGATCAAGTCCTGGGGGGTGGGCATGTCGCTCCAAGGACGGAACTGGTTTACGTCGGCGCCCACCGGGTGGATGATGTCGTTGATGCCGTGCTGGATGATGACGGACTTTGCTCCGGCCACATTCATTTCAATGGGGAAACGGGTGGCTCCTTTCAAACCATAGGCAGCGTAGGTAATGCAATCGTACTGACGCAAGATTCGAGTTCCGCTGACAGCCCTGCGGATGATGGAGACATTGTTGAATCCTTCTCGTGCCGCGCGAAGGCTCAGGTAGTCCGGCCAATCTTGGGCAGTAATGGAATCGCCGTAGCAGACCAATGCGAAATTCTTTTCTTCGGTCAGAATATCGATGGTGTTCAGGAAATAGAACCAGTTGGTATTTCGAGTAAGATCTGCGGGCAATTCGTCTGCATTTGCAAAATTACCGTAGCTATACTTGCCGCTGGAAAGAGGACCCGTAATCAAGGTGCCGGCGTTCATCTGGGTGAAGTCGGCAAAGTAAAGGCTTACATCAAGAGTTTCACCTGCGGTAACGTTGAAAGGAATTTCGTCGCTTTCAAGTTCCTTGCCGGGTGCGATAACGCCCTGCTTGTTTCCTTCAAATGTGATGGGGGTGTGGGCAACGAATGCTTCGCTAATGGTTATCGCTTCTGTTCCCGTCAAATTGGAAAAACGGAACCTCAGCTTGCTTCCAGAAAAGCACATGCGAATGGGGTAGCGAAGGGTGATGTCCTTGGCATAAACGGCTTCCTTACGGTCGGTAATGGAGGTTGCATTGCCCCAGCAGGCTACCCACTTTGTGTACTTGTTTTCAGACATTGGTTACTCCACGAAGTCGGCTTGATTTATTCTGCGAAACCAGGGGTGGGCAGGTGCATACCGGCCATAGTCAACTTGTTTGCCTTGGCGTATTCAAGAATTTTCTTGCGGCTTTCGACGGATTTTGTCTTGTCCATGTCGTAGTTGGAATTGATTTCCGGATGGTTGATTTGCAATGCGTAACCATGCATCAAGTCACCAATAACCAGAAGTTCCTTGTGGCGAAAAACGGTGTGGCCCGGAGTATGACCGATGGCGTCGATAGCTTCCACTTCGTGGGGGAGGATGTCGCCGAAAGCGAACAGTTTCAGTTTGTCGCTATAGACTCCGAGAATTGCTTTCTGCAAATCGTTCTTTTCGATGTCGTTGAACCAGGCGTCCTTTTCAACTTGGCCAACGTAAACGGTGGCGTTCTTGAAAACTTTTTCAAAACCAGTTTCAGTCTTTTTGACTAGGCCGGAAATGTGGTCCACGTGAAGGTGGGTGAGGTAAATCAGCTTGATGTCATCGGAATTTACGTTCAGTTCCTTCAAATGGTTAGCCATTTGACCGCCGAAGTCACCGAGGCCTGCATCGAACAATACGTATTCGCCATCAGCCTTCATCAGGAAAGTGCTGACAGATGCCGGAATGCCATCGGCGAGATTCAAACTATTGTAGAGGGAATCGCTTGCGTCGCTGAACAAGTCGCGAGGATTCAGCTTGTCGCCAGCGTTGTCCTTAATCCAGGTGACTGAGGCACCGTCGCTTAAAGTGATGGTCTTGTAATCTGAGGAAACCTGTGCAGATTCTGTAGCGGTTTCGTTTGTGGCTGATTCAACCTGCTTTGTATCTTTGGTTGTGTTTCCGCATCCGAAAATGCACATTACGGATGTTGCCAAAGCTGCTTTAGAAATAAAGTTCATATATCCCTCTTTTTGTTTTTCAAATCATAAGTTAGAAACCCTAGGTGGTTTTGCGAGCCTCTTTGGGGTGATAGACCATGATATTCGTGGTTTACCTTTGTTGCGTGTGGTCTTTTTTTAGGATTTTTCGTAAATTTTGCCTTGTCTAGAAATTGTATATTCTTTTGTGATTTTATTGAATTAGCGTTTTTGGAGTATTCATGGATATTGGATCGTTGCATTTTCAGAACCCGGAAGCCTTTTGGCTTTTGCTTTTGGTTCCCGTTCTGATTGCCTCTTACATATACAGGAATCGTCGCCGCAAGAGCACCATCAAGTTCCCTGCGTTGTCCATTGCTAAAAAAGCGGTCCCCAGTAAAAGGGTTCGCTTCCGCCATATCGTGCCGGCCCTTCGTTTGACAGCCCTCTGCTGCTTCGTCGTTGCCTTGGCTCGTCCTCAGAATGCCATGGAAGTGGAATACACTTCTACCGATGGTGTTGATATTATGCTTGCCCTGGATATTTCTGGTTCTATGGGCACTTTGGATATGCTTACCCGCGCAGAACAGGCTAAGCTCGGGGTGATGAATGCAGAACGCATGCTCAAGTCTGGGAACTACTGGAAGTACAGCCGCCTGGGTTATGCCCAGGAAGTGATTGCCGAATTTATCCAGAAACGTCATAGTGACCGCATTGGTCTTTCTGCCTTCGGTTCCAAATCCATGACTCAGTGCCCGCTGACCTTAGATTATGGTTCCCTGCTTGAAATTTTGAAGGCTTCTGGCGACCTTGCCCAGGATTCCGTTTACGCTTCCCGCACCGCTATTGGTGATGGCTTGATGAACGCCCTTGCCCGTTTGCAGAAGTCCGAAGCAAAGTCCAAGGTTGTTGTCTTGCTGACGGATGGCCGTGATAACGCAAGCCTTGTGCCGCCTATGCGCGCCGCCGAAGTTGCCCAGTCCCTTGGTGTGAAGGTTTACACCATCGGTGTGGGTAAAAAGAACGGCAAGATTCTTTCTTTCCAGCAGAATCCCTGGACTGGTGAAATTAGCTGGGGTGAACGCGACATTACTCCCGAAGAAGGTATCGACGAAAACGTGCTTACGGCTGTAGCCTTGAAGACTGGTGGCCGTTTCTATCGTGCTGAAAACAAGGAAGAACTGGAACGAATTTATTCCGAAATCGACGAACTTGAAAAGACTGAAATCGAGACCATCGCCTACGCCCGTTATGCAGAGAAGTTCTATCCGTGGCTTTTGGCGGGCGCTCTCCTGATTTTGCTGGAACTGCTTTTGGCTAACACCCGCTTTGTGAGGATCCCGTAATGCGTTTTGCTGAACCGAGTTTCTTGTGGGGCCTTCTATCCCTCCCGCTTTTTGCGCTACTGTTTGTCTATGCCTACCGCCGTCGCAAGAAGTTGGCAGCACGATTTGTATCCCTGTCCATGTTGCCGAAACTTTCCACGTCCGTCTCTCCGTGGCGTCGTCTGGCTAAGGTTTTGATTCTTCTTTTGGCTATTGCCTTTCTGTTTGTTGCCCTGGCTCGCCCCCAGTGGGGTCGCAAGATGGAGCATATTGAACGTAAGGGCTTGGACCTGGTTCTTCTGCAGGACATTTCCCTTTCCATGCTGGCCGAAGATATTAAGCCCAATCGTTTGACCCGTAGCCGCCATGAAATTTCTGCGTTCCTGGAATCCTTGTCCGGCGATCGTGTGGGCTTGGTTGCTTTCTCCGGTGAAGCCCAGGTGATGGTTCCCTTGACCTTGGACTATGGTACGGTGCAGATGATGCTTCGAGAACTTACCCCGGGTTGGCTCATGCCGGGTACGAACCTTGAGAATGCAATTCGCAAGGGTATGGCCTTGTACCAGAATTCTGGTAGTGCCGGCCAGTATTCCGTGATGATCCTCATGAGTGATGGTGAAGAACTGGAGGCAGCTGCAGTTAATGCCGCCAAGGAAGCTGCCGCCCTCGGTATCCGCATTTACACCATCGGTATTGGTTCCCGCGAAGGCGTTCCTATTCCGGTTCCCGGCCGCAATGGGGAAGTCGCCTACAAGAAGGATGCCCAAGGTAACATTGTCACCACTCGCCTCGAGGACGGCACCTTGCAGGAGATTGCAAGTGTCACTGGCGGTTTGTACTTCTATGCAAGCCCTGGTGAATTCCAGCTCCAGAAGGTCCTGACTGAAATCGCCACCCTCGAAAAGAAGGAGCAGGCTAGCGACCGTATGGAGAACTACCAGGACCGCTATCAGATTTTCCTCGGCTTTGCCGCCTTCCTATTCTTGCTCGAAGCCCTTATCTCCGAAAGGGGCCGTCGCCGCAAACAGGTGGCAGGACGCTTCAATTAATTGACGAAATCTGCGAAATTTCAAAAATTTGACAGATTTTAAGGAGCCTGCTTGTAAAAGTGGGCTTCTTCACGTTTTCAATTATTTACGAGCAATTTAGACGCGTTTTTTCTAAATATCCTATTGGTGTTTAGAAATAGGGCAGTTTTGTTCCAAAACGGCAATATTTGTGGGATGAGAGAGGTTCTTGTTCACCCTTTTTTACACAAAAATGGCGAAAAAACGTCAAATTTTAAAGTAAATTATGGGTGGAAGTGTTTTTTTTCTAAAACGGAGACCTTATGCTCGATCTTTTAGCGGTACAATCTGGTACTGCCAATGCATCTCTCATCACCTTGGCCTACACTCTCATCTTGGCCTTCATCCTTTCCTCCACTATCGCCTGGACTTACGAAAAGACGTTCCTTGGTCTTTCTTACTCCAGAAATTTTGTCCAGGGCATCGTTCTTAGTTCTGTGGTGGCCGCAATGGTTATGGCTGCTATCGGCGATAACGTCGGCCGCGGTCTCGGTATGATGGGCGCTCTTTCTGTGGTCCGTTTCCGTACAAGCTTTAAGGATCCTCGCGACATCATGTTTATCTTCGCCTCTCTCGGCGCAGGTATCGGTTGTGGCGTTTACGCTTGGGGGCCGGCTCTCGGTGGTACCGTTGCATTCTGCATCGTCGCCTTCCTCATTTCCCGTACCGGTCTCGGTACCAAGCACTTCTTCGACGGCATGCTCCGTTTCGCTTTGCCTAACGAATCCGCTCCCCGTCAGCAGATTGAAGATGTTCTTCGAAAAAGTCTAAAGACCTACATCCTAATCACCATGCGTGAGGTTGATGGCGGTGCTCGCGTGGATTGCGCTTACCAGGTTCGCCTCCGTGCCACCAAGCCCGCTGCAGAAATCCTGAAAGAACTTTCTGAAATTGAAGGCATCTCCGATGTTCAGTTCATGATGCAAGACGCAACCACCGAGATGTAAGGGAGTAGATGATGAACAAGTTTGAAGACGCTCTCGATACTTTTTGGAATAAGCACAAGACTAATCCCGGTGTAGCTCATGCCTATAAGCACAAGTTGATCTACGCCTGGTGCCTTAGCATCCTTATCGTTATTGTCCTTGGTATTATGTTCGCTGGCAAGGCTTCCATGTTCCAGGGAATTGCCGAAGCTACCGAAACTACTATCAGCCTGCCGAGCCCTACTGAAGTTGTCAAGGTTCACGTGATGCCTGGTCAGTCCATTCACGCTGGTGATACCATCGTTGAATTGAACCGCCCGGATTTGACTCTCCGTATTACCGAGCTTACTCGTGAACTTGATGCTATCGAAGGTCGTAGCAGCCTGGGTACTGCAGAAATCGACCAGAAGGTTGCCGAAGTCAAGGCTGACCTTGCTTCCCGTAGCCTTGCTCTCAAGTCTGAAATCCGTAACTTGGAAACTGAATATCAGAAGAACAAGGAAATTGCAGCAAAGCTCAAGAGCCTCAAGAATTCTGACTCCAAGAGCGATGGTAACGACGCCATGGCAATGCGTATCAAGAGCTTGAAGAATGAACTTGCTGTGATCAACGCAAACGCAAATGAACAGATCAAGCTCCTCAAGAGCAGTGGTCGTTTGCAGAAGAGCGCTGGCAAGACTGAAGTTGAAAACCTCAAGAAGGAATTGGCAGAACTCCAGAAGCAACAGGAAGAGTTGGTGCAGATTGCCAAGGAAGACTGGGTTGTTGGTTCCGTCAATGCTCGCGATGGTGAAAAGCTTTCCAGCTTTGCACCGGTTGTTACCTTGACCCACAAGTCTCCGACCCTCGTCCGCGGTTACATTCATGAACGTATGTACCAGCGTATGGACGTTGGCGAAACCGTGAAGGTTCGCACCTTGGGCGGCACCGGCAAGGCAATCAAGGGCAAGGTGGTTGGTCTTTCTAGCCGTATTGTTGAATTCCCCATGCGTATGTGGAAGATGCCGGAAATGCCTATCCATGGCCGCGAAGTCATCATTCAGATCCCTGATGAAAATCCGTTCCTGTTGGGCGAAATGGTGACTATCTCCGAATAATTTTCGGACATGTTTTCGAGAAGTAAATTCGAATAAAAAGTTTTAGGAAGTGTTTATGAAAAAGTTTGGATTGGTAACCTTAGCATTGTCCGCCGCTGCATTTGCTGGCCCCCTTACTTGGGAACAGTTGATTCAGTCCGTGGATAACGACCCTCGTTACCAGGCTGCACAGAAGCGTGCAGAGATGACCTCCACCGGACAGAATACCAAACTTTGGGATAAGTTGGAACTGCGCTACAAGTTGGATGGTTTCAGCTTTGCCAGCCACGACTTCGAACTTCGTATTACGCCGAAGGGCTTTGGCGAAGGTGCTGCTGACAAGGCTCACTGGAATGCTCAGGTTGCTTACCAGAAGGCTCACCTTGTTGCAGACCGCGCAGAACTTCTGTACGACCGTTATGATCGTGCAATCCATTACATCAATCGCCAGCGTATTGCCAAGTTGAACAAGGAACTTTACCAGGTCAACTCTGACCGTATCGAAGTGCTTCACATGAAGGCCGGCTCTGCAACTTTCAATCCCCAGGACTTGATGAGTTCTTTGGAAAAGGAAGCATCCCTCCGCGCTGAAATCATGACCGACAGTACTTCCTTGTTGAATGCAGAAGCTAAGCTCCGTTTGTGGGTGCCTGACTTTGATGGTGTTGAATTGGATACCACCTGGATTCCTTCCATGGACGAGGTTGCTGCGCAATTGGAAGGTGGTCTCGAAATTAACGAAACCTTCCCAGCTATTGCAATGGCTGCTGGTAAGATGAGGTCTGAAAAGTCTAAGATCCAGCAGGACGCTTCCAAGAGCCGCGACTATATTTCCCATATCGGCATTGGCTATTCCTTGAAGATTGAATCCTTGATGGAAAAGTACAAGGAATTGGAAGCTTATGATGTGTATGGAACAGGTTCTTACACTGATTTCAGAGATGAATTTGAAAAGGCAACAGGTTGTACTGGTGCCTCATGTACTGGAACTGCAAAATTGCTTGTCCCGGATTGGGATAATCGCAAGACTTCCGACAAGTTTTTTGCAAACCTTGCTTTCCGTCTCCCGTTCTTTGACAGCAATAAAGACGCTGACTTGAAGACCCAGGTTGCGGAACTTGACGCCGAAGGCGACTACATGAAGGACTTCCGAGATGTCTCTCAGAAGGTTACAAAGCTTGTTGATGAAATCAACGCCTTGATCGCCCAGTGGAAGGTTCAGAAGGAATTTGTGGAAAAGGTGAATGCCGGCTCTATCTTTGAACAGTTCGCGAAGAACGCTGGTTCCGATCCTCTGCTTTTGCTCCGAGCTCGTGAAAGCGCCCTTGAAAGTGACTTGAGAGCCATCAAGCTTGAAAACGATATTTTTACCCGCTACCTTGCTCTGCTTGAATACGCTGGTGTTCTCGGTGCCGAAGGTGTGCAGAATCATCTGCAGAAGGGTCTGAAGTAATATGGCCGAAGCCCGTGGATTTAGTCTTCTCGAACGTTTCGAGCTGAAGTACCACATTCCTGTGGAATGGGCCGACAAGATCGGCGCCTTCATCGCTCCTTATTGCGAAGAAGACTATTATTCCAAGATTACTCCGGGTGGATTTTACTGGATTACGAACCTTTATCTGGATACCCCGTCCTGGACATTCCTTGGCTGGAAAAAGCGCCAGCTGCTGGACCGTTTCAATATGCGTATCCGCACCTATGGTGAACACCCCGCTCAGGATGGAACTTTCCATTTTGAAGTGAAGCGCAAGATCAAGAATATTTGCTACAAGAGCCGAGCCACCATCAAGGGTGTCAATCCTGGTGAAGTCTGGGATATGAAGCCGGAAGAATGGCCTTGCAAGGGTGAAAAGGACCGCAAGTACCTTAAGGATTTCTTGTACAAAACTGAATTGCATGGTGCCCATCCTCGTCTTTTGACTCAGTACAAACGTCGTGCGTGGTTTGGTCTCCGCGAAGAATATTCCCGCGTGACCATCGATACCGGCATGCGTTTCCGTGAAGAAAATGGTTTTGATTACACAGTCGATCCCCACTACATGCATTCCACCGGCATTCCCCGATTCTTCTTGCCGGGTTGCGATGCTGTTTTGGAACTGAAGTGTCCCTGTTCCCAGGTGCCTTACTGGATGATCGACCTGATCCGATTCCTGAACCTAAAACAGGGTGGTTTTTCCAAATTTGGCAATGCCGCCGCCGAATGGCAGCGTGTTTATGAAAATCCCCGCCGTTTCAAGACCCCTTACTGGACAAAACTTGGAACGACGCTGGAAGAAAATTTGTAATATAGAGAAAATACTCTAAAAAGGATGTCTCTTATGGATATCAAAAAAGTTTTGACAGTTGGTGCAAGTGTAGCCCTCGTTTCCATGATGGCTGCCTGCTCTGAAAAGGAATCCCCTAATCCTGCTGGACCGAATGATCCTACAATGTCTTCCGGCATTGCTGTTGGTGGCAATTCCTCCAGCTCTAGGGGCAACAGCGTTCTCGTGTCCAGTTCTTCCATGAAGAATACTGACGAACCGCAGATGGCTTGCTCCGAAATTATGTACAACACTGCGAAGGGTGATACTCTGGAATGGGTTGAAATCTATATCGCCGGTGGTATGGATATGGACAACATGAAGGATTTCGTCTTGCATTTGAGCGGAGATGTGGACTACGAGTTCCCTGCAGAACCTTTGACTAAGGGTGAGTATGTTGTTGTCACCAACAATTTGGCTGGCTTCAAGGCTGCTTATCCGACATTTAATGGTCGTCTCTTTGGACCGATGACTGGTAAGATGGTTAATGAAGGTGGCGTGGTGAATGTCAAGGTTCGTGGCGAAGGTGACGTTACTTGTGCATTCAGCAGTGAACCTCCTTGGCCGAGCCTTGCTGACGGTAAGGGCCATTCCCTGGTTTATACCGGTGGCATTGCTGCTCAATCTGTCTCCTGGTGTGCTAGCGCACTCCCTGGTGGAAATCCGGGCGTGGGTGGCGACGCTTGCATTGATGTCGTAAATACGGTGCGTATTAATGAAGTCAAACCTTCTTATTCTGCTGCTGGTACTTACGAAGAATCCTGGATTGAACTTTACAATTCTGGCGATGTCCCGGTGGATGTCTCTGGTTGGACTCTGAATGTGAAACTCCGTAAGGACTCCTTGAAAATCAAGGAAGGTTCCATTGTTCCTGCTGGTGGTTATCTTGTCCTGGACGGTGGTGAATCCGGAAGCTTTGATAAGGAAGTTGTCATTTCGGAACACGGTGGCGAAATCTACCTTTACGGTTTGGCTGAAGGTCAGGAATCCAGCATTTGGTTGCCTGCAGGTAAGGGTGTTAGCGGTATTGTTGATGTTGCTGACGGTTCTGTGGCTCAGGGCCCCTTGGCAGAAGCTACTCCGGGTGCTGCAAATTCTGCCCTTAAGCTTGGTTCCGTTTACATTGACGAAATTCATTATCATCCTGGAGAAAGAGGTGTTATCTTTGAATTCATGGAAATTGTGAATGCGACGGCGTCTGATATCATGCTTTACAACTCCTCCTTGAATAAAGGCTGGAAGGTCGAGGGCGTCAATATTGAATTTACGTCTGCTGATGTTTTGCCGGCTGGTGGCAGGGCTGTCTTGATTCCGGCTGTGTTGGAAGAAGGTTCTATCCCTAATTGGGGTGCTGACTACGTTCGTTCCACCTACAGCATTCCCGCAACTGTTAAGATCTTCTCTTATAAGGGAAAGCTCTCCAATCGCGGTGAAACCATTGCAATAAAGGAACCTATTGTTCAAACTAAAGACGAAACCACTGGAGAAATCAAGGTTTATTATAGCTGGCATGATGCGACTCTCTATTCTGATGCTTGGGCGGGTCTTACAGAAGCTGACGGTGCAGGATTCAGTTTGCAGCGTAAAGATGTAAAAACCATGGGTTTTGGCCCCGCTGTATGGAAGGCTGCTGCTCCGACTTTGGGTAACTAGTTTCTCTCAAAAAAAACAGTTGTTTTAAAGAAAGTCCTCTCCTTTGGGGAGGACTTTCTCATATTTTGGTGCGTTTTTTTTAGTTTGTCCTAAAAATCGATGTTTTTATGAAGGTCCTCTCTTGAAGAAGACCTTTTTTGGTGAATTTTACCGTCTATTTTTACTTTGTTCTTGATAGGTATGCAAAAAAAGGAGGGTGATTTTGTTAAAGTAAGTTTTTTGTAAGTTTATTTATAAAAAAAGTAAGTTTTTATTTCTTACAAATCTTCCCTCCGAAAGAGCGTTTTTTTATTTTTACAGTACTATGAAAAAGTATTGTGTATCTCCGATTTCTGTTTTATTGGTGGCAACACCTTTGTTTGCTAATCCCATCACTTTGCAAGACGCTTTGGACATGGCCAAGGCCAGCAATCCCCAGATCAAGTCCGAAAGGGCCAAGGTTGAGATTGCGGAGGCTAGTCAAGATGAAGCTTTTGCCCGTTTTTTGCCTTCCTTGAGCTTGTCTGCTAGTGTTACGAAGATTGATGACCCCATTTATATTGATTTAGGTGATATTCAAGGCGCCATGAGTGGTCTTGCCGGCGGACTTGCTTCTGCGGGTGCGGCGGGTGCCTATTCCAAGGCTTATATCGATGCCTACAATCAGGCTAGTGCTGGCTATAAGCAAGCCTACGACGGCGCCATGGCTATGGGCCTTTCGGAAGCGCAAGCCGCGGCTTTTGCCAAGGATAAACTTGGCGGGATGACTGCCCAGGAAATCGCTCAGTCCAAGGCTGACGAATATGCCCTTAAGGCCCAGCAAAGTGGCGAAGATGCCCAGAAGAAGATTGACGATGCAAATTTCAAGATGAAGGTCCAGGATGACCTGTTCTTCAATGCACGCCTTACTGCTGTTTGGCCCCTGTTTACCGGTTTCAAACGTACCGCCGCCTATGATGCTGCCAAGGGCAATGTGACTGCGAAAAAAGCTGCATTTGAAATGGCGCAGAATACCGTTTTGATGGATGTAGCCACGAAGTATTTCACCTTGCGCCTTTCCGAAGAATTGACAGCTTTGCGTGAAACGACCAAGAAGAATCTTGAAGAACATTTGGAACGTTCCAAGAAGCTTGAAGCAGGTGGCCAGATCAGCAAGGCAGAACGCCTTCGTGCAGAAGTTGCTTTGGCCGAAGCAGAAAATGCCCTGGAAGATTCTTATCGTGACCAGTCTTTGGCTCGTATGGCTTTGGCAAGCTTGCTTCATACAGATACAAACTTGACTGCAGTGACTCCGGTGATGGCTCCGGAACAGACTCCGTCCATTGAAGAGTTCAAGACCTTGGCTATCGAACGCCACCCGGGTTTGCAGCAGTTGCGTACCGAACGTAAGCGTAGCCAGAATGCCGTGAAGGCCGCCCAGGGTGATTACTACCCGATGGTGGCTCTGTTCGCTTATAAGGAACTTTATACTCGTGACTTGACCCTTCTGGAACCGGAATGGGCTGTGGGCGCAAAGCTTCAGTGGGATTTGTTCAAGGGTGGAGAAACCCGTTCCAAGGTTGCAAACGCAAAAGCTTTGGACCGTTCTCTTTTGAATATGGAAGAAAGCACCTTGGATAACATCAAGCTGCTTGTGGAAAAGCGCTGGCGTGAAAAAGAACACGCCATGAGTCGTTTGACCAGTTTGAACAAGACTCGTGAGCTTGCGGAAGAAGCTCTCCGCAGCCAGACTTTGGCTTACGAAGCAGGTCTTGCTACTGGCTTGGAAGTTGTTGATGCTGAGTTGTCTTTGGCTCGTTTGCAGGTGGGCGATTTGAAGGCTCATTATGACGCCGTTATTGCATGGCTTGGCTTGCTGGAAGCTAGTGGCGAAGTTGTCAATGCAGGTGCAATGCTTACAGCAGTTCAACCGGTTGATGAAACTACAAACAAATCCGCAGTGACAGCTCCTGCAACCACTCCCGTACTTTTGCCTGCAACAGAAAATGCTGTTGCACCTATAGCAGAAACTTCCGTGGAAACGGCTCCTGCTGAACAACCTGTGGCCAATCCCGCAGTGAATGATTCTACAGAAAATGTTCCTGCTGTTGAACCGGCATCCGTCTCTGCAGAGTCCGCTCCCGCGACAAACCTTGAATCTACTATCCCCGCATCCGAAAATTAATAGGAGTCATTATGCTTAAAGTTGTAAAAGTTATTGGCAAGATTTTAGTCATTCTTTCTTTGATAGCCTTGATCGTTCTTGGCATTACCACATTGCAGAAGTTCGCTACCGAACCTCGAGACGCTTATTTGCAGGGCCAGATGGAAGCCCGCCGCGTTCTTGTCGCTGGTAAGGTGCCAGGTCGTGTGGAAAGTTTGTTCTTCCATGAAGGTGACATGGTGACAAAGGGCGCAATCGTAGCCGTCATCAGCAGCCCTGAAATCGAAGCAAAGAAGATGCAGGCTCAGGGTGCTCTTGGTGCTGCTCGCGCACAGGCTAACAAGGCTAAGAATGGTGCTCGCTCCGAAGACGTTACCGCATTGAAGGCTATGGCCGACCGTGCCCAGGAAGCCGCAAACCTTGCAAAGAATACCTACGACCGTGTACAGAAACTTTATAACGAAGGCGTGCTCCCGTTGCAGAAGCGCGACGAAGCAGAAACTCAGATGAGAGCTTCCCAGTCCGCTGCAGACGCTGCCCGCGCTCAGTACGATCAGTCTCTCGCAGGTGCTCGTTCCGAAGACAAGGCTGCTGCCGCAGCTCTCGTGATGCAGGCCCGCGGTGCTAATGCCGAAGTGGATGCTTACCTCGAAGAAACCAAGATTCGTGCTCCTATTGCAGGCGAAGTCTCCGTCAAGCTTGTTGAAGAAGGCGAAGTGGTTGGCTCCGGCATGCCCGTTGTCGCAATTACCGACCTTGATGATTCCTGGGCAGTCTTCCACCTCCGTGAAGATTTGCTGAAGAATGTTTCCAAGGGCAAGGCCTTCAACATGTTCATTCCGGCCTTGGACAAGCATGTGGATATGGAAGTGACCTACATTGCTTCCGTGGGTGATTATGCAACCTGGCGTAGCTCCAAGGAAAGTGGCGGTTTCGATCTCAAGTCTTTTGAAGTTCGCCTCCGTCCGAAGGAAAAAGTTGAAAACCTCCGCCCTGGTATGAGCGTTCTCTTCCCGGTTGATCAGATTAAGTAATCCTTAAAAGTATTTTGGTGAGCTTGTGCTAAAGAATTTTCTTAAAACTGTTCGCCTGCTTTATCTCAACCACAATCTCGTATTGTGGCTGGTGTTGCTTGTTCTGCCCGTTGGTGTTTCTGTATTCATGCTGGATGTTTTCTCTGCTGAAATTGTTCAGCATGTTCCTGTAGGAATTGTTAAGCAGGATCGCTCCCAACTGGCTGATGAATTCGAACAAGGTTTGAGGGCCAGCCCCGTTATTGACGTGGCTATGGTTTGCGCAGACCTTGGCGAATGTGAACATGCAATCATTCGTGGTGATTTGCAGGCTTTTATTGTGTTGCCTTATGATATGGAGCAAAAGGCTCTCCGTTTGGAAACGCCTGTTGTTCCCATTTATTCTAGCGGCCAGAACTATCTGACAAATACTTTCGCTACAAAGGAAATCCGTTCGGTCTTTTCGACCATTGGAGCTAATTTGTTCACAAAGTCCATGGATGATCCTGTAAGTGTACAGATTAAATCTGTGGGTAATGCAGAAAGCAATTACCAGGGTTTCCTAGGGATGGGTCTCGTAACGTCCGTATTCCATTTAGCTGCAATTCTTGGTGCTGCATATCTCATGAGCTACCCGCTTCGTGAACGTCGCCTGAGAAAGTTTCTGGCTGCAGCGAAGGGATCCCGCACGGTACTTTGCCTCGCAACCATTCTTCCCATGATTGTGATTCTGTGGCTTTCCATGGTGGGAACCTACGCCTACACTCATCGATTCCTTGCCCCTATGACTCTTGATGAATTCATTGTGGTGTCTGCTTCCCAGCTCATTATGATTATTGCTTGTGTTGGCGCAGGAACGGCTTTTGTTGGTGTTACCGGAAGTATGCGTATTTCGACTAGCGTGTCTGGCGTTATCGCCGGCCCTGCCTTCGCTTTTGCCGGTCAGACCTTCCCGTTGATGGCCATGCCTTTGGCTGTCCGTTGTTTTGCATTCATCCTTCCGTTGACACATCTTCTCAAGGTTCAGGCATCTATGCTTCTTGGCCCCATTGGCAAGGCCCACGCCTGGGAATCCATCGTGATTCTTTTGGGAATGGCTTTGTTCTGGCAGTTGCTGGGAAACTTCTCCATGTTTGCCCGCTGGAAGTATGCCGTCAAGAGAGAAAAACGCTTGTCTCGCGAGGCTGCCGCAGAAAAAAGCAAATCCGCAGTAGAGGAGGTCGAAAATGTTTGATCTTTTCAAGCGCTTGCTGAAAGTTGCCTTCACGGAATGGAAACTGTTCTATACGGATCCTGCAGCAGTTTTGCTGCTGGTGGTTGCCGGCGTTATTTACGCCTTCTACTATCCTACGCCGTACATGAACCAGACGGTTTCGGAAGTGCCTGTCGCAGTGGTGGACCTTGACCATACGGTAATGTCTCGTGAACTGACGCAGATGTCGGAATCCGCCCAGCAGATTCGTGTCCGTTACGTATTCTCCGATGTTCGTGAAGCGGAAGAAGCCTTGGCCCGTGAAGAAATTTACGGCTTTATGGTGATTCCTGCGGATATGGAAAAAGATTTGCGTAATGGCAACAGCGTGAATGTGAACGTATTTACCCATGGCGCCTACGTAATGCTTCATGGTAATATCGGCACGGCTTTCACTACCTGCGCATTGACGGTGGGAGCCACAACTAAGGTGAAACGAATTGCCTTGGGTAAGAAGGTTCCCGCAGCAAAGGCGATGGCTATGCGCGATCCGGTGCCAATCAGTATCCAGACCATGTACAACAGCACAGGAAGTTATTCCAACTATGTTGTGCCTAGTGTTTTGGTGTTGATTCTCCAGCAGACCTTGGTTATTGGCATTTGCGTTTTGGGTGGTCCCCGCGGCCACCGCCGTTTCCGCGGCAAGTTCCAGAATAGTCCTGTAGAAAACGAACGTATGCATTACCGCTACTTCGGTCGCTCTCTCGCATATTTCGCTCATTACTGCACGTTCATTCTGTTCTACCACTTTGTTGTCTATAACGTGTTCGACTTCCCTCGCCGTGGCGAATTGTTGCCTATGGTTGTTTTCGCGGTGGTGTTCCTGTTCTGTGTCATCAATTTCGGTATGGTTCTTTCCCAGGTGTTCCTCCGTCGCGAAACCAGTGTGCAGATTTTCCTGTTCCTGAGTATGCCTGTGCTCTTCCTTGGAAATTTCAGCTGGCCCAGTTATTTGCTTCCGGGATGGATGAAGGCCATAGCAAGTGCAATTCCTTCCACATTTGCAATCCCTGCGTGGTTGGCGATTGAACAGCGTGGTGCCGATATTTTTGATGCCGCACCGTTGCTTTATCCGTTGGCAATACAGGGTGTTTTCTACATGGTTCTTGGACTGCTTTTGACCCGATTCAGGGATGGATCCGGGTTAAAAACCGGCGATATGTAATTTTTCCTGACGAAAGGTTGAGATTAACTGATAAACGGGTGCTTTCTGCGCCCGTTTCTTTGTACATTTATAACGAATGAAGATGCGGCGTTGCCGCGAAAGAGGTTTTGATTTATGATGTTCGATCCTTTATATATGTCCATCCTTTTGGTGACCTTGGCCCTTTCCGGTATTGTCTCCTGGATGGTGAAGTCTCGCTTTAACGCTGGCCAGAAAGTGATGATTTCCAGCGGTCTTACCGGTGCCGAAATTGCAAAGGCCATTTTGATGGATGCTGGTGTGACTGATGTTCAGATTCTTGAACATCATGGTTTCTTGTCCGACCATTACAACCCGCTGAACAAGACTTTGAACTTGTCCAGGGAAGTGTACCATGGCCGCAATGCCAGTGCTGCAGGTGTCGCTGCTCATGAAGTGGGTCATGCCATCCAGCACGCCCAGGGATACTTCCCCATGTGGCTCCGTTCCTTCATTGTGCCGGCTGCAAACCTGGGGTCTAATTTGGGGCCGTGGCTTGTCATTATCGGCATTATCCTGATGGGTGCCGGTCGCGCCCTCGGTTATTCTTTGGCTATTGTGGGTGTTCTGCTGTTTGCAATCGCAACACTTTTCACCTTGGTTACCGTTCCTGTTGAATTTGATGCTTCCGCTCGCGCCAAGAAAGCTCTGGCCCGTATGGAAATCGTTGCCCAGGGTAGGGAATACAATACTGTGAGCGGAATTCTGTTTGCTGCAGGTCTTACATATGTTGCCGCAGCCATCGGCTCCATTATGCAATTGCTCTACTGGGCATACCGTGCAGGATTATTGGGCGGGCGAAACGACGATTAAAAAGGTGTCGTTGGACTCTTGCTGATTTAAATTTTTGAGATAAAAAATGCACCGCTTTTTGGCGGTGCTTTTTCATTAGTCTTTCTTGCCGAAACCTGTCATTGCGAGCGCAGCGCGGCAATCAAAGCTATTCTTTCTTGCCGAAATTCTTGGCGCTTTTGGTGAGGTAGGCGATGTACTCGGCGTCGGTCATTTCGTTCCCTGCGAAGAACGGGCCGTCATCTTCATCCTTGTCTTCTTCGGGGTCGGAAACGGGCTGCGAGGCGGGCTTGAGTTCTGTTTCTTCAGTAGGCTCAAAGACATGCTTCTTTTCTTCGAAAGGTTCTGCAGCGGGCTTTACTGCAGGTTCTGCGGCGGGTGCTTCAGCGGGGGAGGTTGATGCTCCGTTCTGGTTGTAGAATTCCTGAGCCTTTCTCATGAATTCGGCGAATTCCTCGTCGGACATCTGCTGTTCCGGCGCAGCGCTTGCTTCGGCTGTTGCTTCGGACTTTACGGAGGGCTCTTCTTCTTCGAAATCGTCGTTGGAGGTGACGACTACGGGAGTGAAGTCATCATCGTCATCTTCGGCAACGAAGTCTTCTTCATCGACAAACTCAGCGTCATCCTCGAAATCTTCCTCGTCTGCGAATTCTGCCAAACGTTCGACTACAGGTTCTTCGCTGGAAGTTTCCTCTGCGGTTTCGGAAACATTTTCAACGGGTGCAGAGGAAACCTCGGCAGGAACAGCTGCGGATGCGTCTGCAACTGGGGTGGGCGCTTCTGCGGTAACAGGGGTTTCGCCTGCGATAGCCTTCTCGGCAGCCTCGTCCTCCTTCATCATTTCGGCGAAGGGGTTTTCCTGGACGTCGGACATGTCCACCTTGCCTTCCAGCATGGCGGTGAGGTCGTCGTCGGAAACGTTTCGGCCGTTGTTTGCCCATTGTACGGCTTCGCGCATTACGGCTGCCAGGTCACCCACGGTCTGTTCCTGGGAACGGGCCATGGCCTGGTTGCGGATGGCTTCCACAAGGCCGCTCTTGACTTCGGGATCCTTGGAGAAGAATACTGTTTCGCGAGCCATTTCGTCGGCGAATTCTGCGTTGTTCTTCTTGCGGTAAATCCAGATAGGTCCAAACAATTCGCTTTGACGGAAAACGATTTCGTCGGTCTTGATCATCTCAAGCATAGCCATAAAGGTAACGGCAGCGACGATGGGGTGGGAATCGTTTTCCAGAAGATCTTCGAAAAGGGCGCGGCCGTTTACGCTGAGGAAGTTGTTGATGGCCTGCTGACGGTCCTGAATGGTGACGTAGTCCAATTCAATATGATGAACCGTTTCGGATATCTTGGTCTTCAAACTTTTTTGATAGGCGCGGAACAGTTGCCAGATATTTGCATCTGCCAAAGTGTCGTCGTCGGCCTGGGTCTTTTCGAGGCGGCCGCGTGAATACGTACCGAAGTTTTCGCCTTCCATTTCCTGGAGGCCGCTGGCCACTTGCTTGAAACGTTGGTATTCCAACATTTCCTTCATCAACTGTTCGCGGTCGGCGTTGTATTCTTCTTCCAATTCCGGATCACGTTGTTCGGCGGGCAAAAGTTCCTGAACCTTTAGGGCCATCAGTCGGCTTGCCATGGAGAGGAAGTCGCCGGCCTTGGAAAGGTCCATACTGGCGGATTCGCTATAAACGTTTACCCATTCCAGGAACTGGTCTGCAATTTCTGCGATGGACACTTGTTCTAGCGGAACTTCTTTCTTCTGCACCAGGTACACGAGCAAATCCATGGGGCCGTTGAAGGCTCCAATACGGACTTCGTATTCTTCCTGTTCCAAAAGATCTTGTTCCATTTGAATAAAATGTAGAAAAGTATTTATTTTTATTTAAAACGAGGGGTTTGATTATGGCACGGTTTCCATTGAATGTTTCAAAAATCCAGCTAGGTGCGTTCCTATGTTTGCTTCTTCTTGTAGGCCAAAGTTTGGCTGGGCAATTAGTTGATAAACGAGATGGGACCGTCTATAAAACGGTGAAAGTCGGAAACAAGGTCTGGATGGCCGAAAACCTGAATTACAAGGTTCCGAGAAGCTACTGCTATGATGGGGACGACTGTTCAAAGTTTGGCCGTTACTACCGTTGGGAAGACGCAAAAAAGATTTGCCCCGAAGGTTGGCATCTGCCTGTGCAGGGGGAACTTGTTTCTCTTTTGAATAATGGACCTAAGTTTGTTCTTAATCCTAATGGATTTGCAATGCAACTGTCAGGTAGCTTTGGTGGCCAAGATGAAATTTCCTATGCTGAAGAAAACGCCTACCTCTGGAGTTCCACGTATGTGGATGAATGTGGTGAAGATAGTGATGTGATTGACTGCTCCTACACCTACGTTCTGCGTAGTTCCCATTTTGGAGTCTCTGTGGTCGAGGAATATTTTGATGCGGACGTTTATTATTCCGTCCGTTGCGTAAAAGATTAACTGCTTTAAAATCAAAACAAAAAAGGACGTTCGTCTAAAACGAACGCCCTTTATTTTTTTTTGAGGGGTGTTCCCTCGCGACTTTTGCCTTTTTTATTCCACAGTAACGCTCTTGGCCAGGTTACGTGGCTGATCCACGTCGTTGCCGCGGAGGACTGCGATGTGGTAGGCCAGAAGCTGCAACGGGATGCAGGTGAGGATCGGCATCAACATGCTCAAAGTCTTTGGAACCTTGATCAGGTGGTCTGCAATTTCATCCAGCGGATGGCAATCCTCAGTGGTGATGGCGATGACCTTGCCACCGCGTGCCTTGATTTCACGGACGTTACTGATAACCTTGTCGAAGAGTGCATCCTTTGGTGCGATAACCACAACCGGCATGTTTTCGTCGATAAGGGCAATGGGGCCGTGCTTCATTTCTGCTGCAGGGTAACCTTCTGCGTGAATGTAGCTGATTTCCTTCAACTTCAAGGCGCCTTCCATAGCTACAGGGTAGTTGTAGTGGCGGCCCAGGTACAGGAAGTTTCCTGCTTTTACATACTGATGGGCGATGCCTGCAATCTGGTCGGAAAGTTTCAAGGTCTTTTCAACAAGTTCCGGAAGTTCCTGCATGGACTTGACGATGTCTGCGCCGCTTTCAAAACTCAGTCGACGCTGACGGCCAAGCAGCAAAGCAATCATTGCAAGAACGGTTACTTGGGAGGTGAATGCCTTGGTGCTGGCCACGCCGATTTCCGGGCCGGCATGGAGGTAAACGCCGCCATCACTGGTGCGTGCAATGGTGGAGCCGACGCCGTTACAAATGGCGAGAGCGGTGGCACCCTTCTGTTGTGCTTCCTTAAGTGCGGCCAGGGTATCTGCAGTTTCACCGGACTGGGAAATTGCCAACACCAAAGTGCCCGGCTTGATAATGGGGTTGCGGTAGCGAAATTCAGATGCGTATTCTACTTCCACGGGAACGCCTGCCAAATCTTCGATCATATATTCGCCTACCATGGCTGCATAGTAGCTAGTACCGCAGGCGGTGATGATGATTCGGTTGATGTTGCGAAGTTCCTTGATGTTGGTGTCAAGACCTGCAAGCTTTGCGTTTCCTTCGGCTGCCAGCAGACGACCGCGCATGGTATTGCGCAGGACTTCCGGCTGTTCAAAAATTTCCTTCAGCATGAAGTGGGCGAAGCCGCCCTTGGCGATGGAGTCTGCATCGAATTCCACATCCTGGACTTCGTGCTGAACCGGCTGGCTCAATGTGTTCAGCAGATTGTAGGAACCATCCTTAATTTCAACCACGTCGTTGTCATCTAGGTAAACCACCTTCTGGGTGTGGCTGATGATTGCAGAAACGTCGCTTGCCAGGTAGAATTCGTTCTGGCCAATGCCGAGAATCAGGGGGCTGCCACGGCGGGCGCCAATAAGAATTCCGGGACGATCTTTACAAATTACGGCGAGACCGAAGGTTCCTTCGATGAGGGAAATTGCCTTGAGAACAGCGTCCTTCAGATTGCCTTTGTAGAATTTTGCAATGAGGTGGGCCACAACTTCGGTATCGGTTTCAGATTTGAATTCGACACCGTCTGCCTGCAGCTTTCTCTTGAGGCTGGCGTAGTTTTCAATAATGCCGTTGTGAACAATGGAAATGTTTCCATCGAAACTTTGATGGGGGTGGGCGTTTTGCTCGGTGGGGGCACCATGGGTTGCCCAGCGGGTGTGTGCAATGCCGATTGTGCTGCTTATGGAGTCTTTTTTCAGTTTTTCTTCAAGAGCACTGATTTTTCCGGAGGCACGAACGGTGTGGATTGCTCCGTCCTGAATGACGGCGATACCCGAGCTGTCGTAGCCTCGGTATTCCAATTTTTTCAAACCGCCCACCAAGATTGGAAGGGCTTCACTTTGTCCTGTATAAGCGACAATTCCGCACATAACTATTCCCTGATTTATTAACCATATGCAATATATGAAATCTTTTCATTAAAAAAGATTTACCAATACTCTTTTAGGGTGAGTTTTTGTTATTTTTCAAAGCGTCTTACAAATATGAGGAATGATATGAACAAAAAATTGATTATTGCTGCAGGTGCTCTTGCTTTCGCTATGACTGGTTGCGATCAGCTTTGCCAGTCTTCTGCTCCCAAGGCAAAGACCTCTCTCGTTACTGAAAAAGATAAGTATAGCTATGCTCTCGGTGCTCACTTTGGCAACCAGGCTCATTACCAGCTGGTGACCCGTGATTCCATCGACCTCGATATCGATGTGTTCATTCAGGCATTCAAGGAACGTTACAACGAAGATTCCGCAAAGTTCCTGATGAACGACTCTACCATTTTCCAGACCTTGACCGACCTCTCTCAGAAGCGTCAGGCTGAAAAGATGGCTAAGGATAGCATCGCAGCTGCTAACAACAAGGCTGCTGGCGAAGCATTCCTCGCTCAGAACAAGACTGCAGAAGGCGTTGTTACCACCGCTTCTGGCCTTCAGTACAAAGTAATCACCGAAGGTACTGGCGCAACTCCGGAAGATGGCCACATTGTTAAGGTTCATTACACCGGTACTCTTCTTGACGGCACCAAGTTCGACAGCTCTATCGATCGTGGCGAACCTCTGGAATTCCCGATTTCCGCTGTGATTCCGGGTTGGACCGAAATGCTCAAGCTCATGAAGGTTGGCGAAAAGGTTACCGCATGGATTCCTAGCGATCTCGCTTACGGTCCGAATGGCCGTCCGCAGATTCCGGGCAACAGCACTCTCGTGTTCGAAATGGAATTGATCGACACCCACGCTATGGAAGCTCCGGCTGCTGAACCTGCAAAGGCTGAACCGGCAAAGGTTGAAGCTCCGAAGGCAGAAAAGAAGGCTGTGAAGAAGGCTACTCCGAAGGCAGAAGCTAAGCCTGCCGCTGCTGCTAGCGCCCCGGCCGCCGCTGCTCCTGCTGAAGCTGCTCAGTAATTTCCAACAGAAATACGCTTATTTAAAAAGATTTCCTGGTTTACCCCAGGGAATCTTTTTTGTTTTTATTATTTTGCATTGTAAATAAAAATTGTTGGTTGGGCGAATGCCCTTTGTTTGTTGAGGATTTCTGTGATCCGTTTGGTTTGTTTGTCTATTGTTGCCGCAGTTTGCCTGCTTGGTTGTAACGAAGAAGAAAAAATCCAGTCCCTGAAAAATGAAGGGGATAAACTTCGTGCAAAGATTGATTCTCTTTCCGCTGAAGTAGAAAAAGCTCAGCAGCTTCCTGAAAACTGGACCATTGAAAACGATACCGTTCGTGCTGGTGATGGCTTGTTCCAGGTGCTTTTGCGCATGCATATCAATGAAAAGGAACGCGGCAAGTTAGTGCTGGGTATGCAGGATAGTGTGGAACTTTCCAAGCTTCGCGTGGGACAGGTCTTTTTTGCTGCCTTGGACAGCACTGGAAGCGTTCAGCGATTCCGCTATGCTCCCAACCCGGCTACAATCCACATGATGAGCAAGACGGATACGGGTTACGTCTACAGTCGAATTGAAAAGCCGGTAACCCGTCGTCAATCTATTTTCGAAGGCGCCCTTACAGAAGGAAGTACCTTGAACGGAACTTTGTTCCGTGTAGGCATCCCCGGTCGCATGGTTGGCATTGTCAGTGGAGTTCTGCAGTGCAAGGTGGCTTTCCCCATGGCTCGTCCCGGCGATAAGTTCCGCATCCTTCTGGAAGAAGAATTTTATCAGGATTCAATTTGGATCAATGGCAAGGTCGTTTATGCAGAATTTGATGGTCGTGTAGTTGGTCATCACGAAGCGTTCAAGTATGAGGATCCGGATCCCAAGAGTACCTTCAACGCTCACTATACCGAATCTGGTGACGCCTTGATTTTTGATGGTCTCCGTTATCCTCTGGACCGTTTGCATATTACGAGTCCCTTTGGAACAAGAATTCATCCGATTACTGGCCAACGCAAGACGCACCATGGCATTGACTATGGTAGCCCTTCCGGCACCCCGATTTATGCGGTTGCTGAAGGTGTGGTGACTGTTTCCGGATATGATGAATTCAGCGGTAACAAGGTTGCCATCCGTCATCGGGACAATTCCGAAAGCTGGTACATGCACATGTCCGCCCGTGGTGTGGCTGTCGGTGCCCGTGTGGCCGCTCGTCAGGTTATTGGAAGGGTAGGTTCTACCGGCCGTAGTACAGGCCCCCATCTTCACTTAGGCTTCAAGAACGAAAAGGGCGCCTGGATCAATCCTGCCAGCAAGACTATGATTGCTGCACCGAAACTTACTGGTGAACGTCTTGCCCGCCTTCAGAAGGAAGTCGCAGAAATTCGCCAGCAGATTGAGGCCACTTTGGCCGCGCCTGCAGTAAAGGCGAACGATTCCACCGATGTTTTGGTGCGCATGCGTAATCTTAATTAACGCGTTAAATTACTTTGTATAAAAAGAAAAAACGCCCGGTGAATCCGAGCGTTTTTTTTCAATTGGAATTTATTAGAACTTCTTGATTTTGTAGGCTCCGTTCAGCTGTTTCAGCAATTCCTTCTTGTTGCTCGGGAACTTCTGAGCTTCCATTGCCTTGGCCTTGTCGAAATGTCCAGTGGAAGTGGTGCCGTAACCTTCTGTACGGACTTCCTTTTCTCCCTTAAGAGCGTTCTTGGCAATTTCTAGAGCCTTTTCCATTTGTTCTTCGGGATCGTCAATTTTGTAGTCGGGAACGATACCGACCTTGTGGTAAATGTCGCCATTCTTGTCTGTAGACTGCAGACCCGTCACAAGAGCAAGTCCGGCTGCGTAAGTCTCGATAACGTATTGACCGATACCTTTACCATAGGAAACCTGGCCTACGAAGGGAGACTTCTTGTTTACGGTAATTGCGGACAACATTACTTCTGCACAGCTTGCGGAACCGGTATCTGCCAGGAACACGTAGTAAAGGTCTTTGCCAATACCGTCTTCCTTTGCAATGACAGGAATGGTGTCGAGCTTCTGGAAGTAGCGCTTGCTTGCGCCACTGCCGGAGGAGTCAACGTTGGTTTCGATGTCAATGATGATGGTGTCGCCCTTGCTCAACAATTCGGCAGACATTCTATTGCAATGATCAACATCGCCACCGGGATTGCCGCGAAGGTCGATGATTGCAACCTTGGAATCATCCTTGATGGTTTTCAATGCCTTGACAAATTCCCCATAGGTTCCGTCCTCGTTGATTGTAATTTCTGTGAACTCGGTGATTTGAATGACCGGAATGGAATCCTTGTAGGAAAGAATCACTGTGGGACTGTTGAATGCGTCAATGATGATTCTCAATGTGATTGCGTCGCCGTCTCTATTGATCTTCACGGCAAGCTGATCGTTCTTTTCGCCGGCGGTCAGTTTGTTGAACGCATCAACGTCCTTGGGAACTGTTCCGTCGATGCTTACAATGGTATCGCCAATAGAAAGACCTGCCTTGTAGCTGGGACCGTTCTCATAAACGGAGGAGACGACCAGTGCGGTGGTACTGTCGCTGGTCTCAACCTGTTCTACGATTGCGCCGATGCCGACTTGTTCTTCGGTTTCGGTGAGCATGTTGCGGATGTATTCAGCATAGCTTGGGTCGAAATAGCGGGTGAATCTGTCGGACATGTCACCGTACATGTAACAGACTCTTTCAAAACCGCCGTCGGGTAGGCAGTAGCTTTTACTGTTGTAGTTCAATGCGCTAGCATTGTAGTATTTGTCGAAATCCCCAAGTTCTTTTTTTGTGTTGGAGTACAGGTAGTAGTAGTCGAGAATTTCGTAGTTGAATTCCAATTCGTCGTCAAAAAGGAAATCTTCTGGACTGTGTCGTGATGATGACGAATGGAGGTTACGGGAAGAGGATGAATATTGGGGGTCGATTCTATCAGGTGAGGAAATCGGTTCGGTTCCGGATTCAAAGCATCCATAAAGAGCTGCGGTAGCGATAACGCTTCCAAGGCTGATGATTTTTCTGGCAATCATTTTATTCTCCTTTTTTCCCTATATACAAATTTCCTTCGATGTAGGCACCGCCAATAAAGTCCTGATTTCGCCAAGCGGGGGCGATTTCAATATTCTTAGATGTCTTTTTCTTCAAGACGGCTGCATCACCGTATAATTTTTTTGCCAAGTCCACGGCACACTGAATAGATTGTTCTTCGCAGGGGTAGTCGGGAACGATTCCTTTTTTGTGGTAGGAGTTACCTTTCGGTGTCAGGAATTCAAGGTTTGTGATGATGGCGACACCCTTGTCAATGGTTTGCCAGGTGGTCTGTCCGATTCCTTTGCCGTAGGATTTTTCTCCTGTAACAGGAATGCCGGCTCCTTCAGAGACTGCAGCGGCGAAAATTTCAGCACAGCTTGCGCTGTATCGATCCTGGATTAAAATGAAAGGCTTGTTTTCACCGGCATCACCGGAAACTGCAGATACGGTCTTTGTACGTCGTTCCTGTTCGCCGTTGCCGTTGAAGGTGCGCCAAGTTCTAGTAGACAGGGGTCCATCGGATACAAACAAGTCTGCCATGGCGATGCACTGATTGACATGTCCACCAAGATTGCTCTGAAGATTGAGAACTCTAGCCTTTGTCTCGTTCTTTGTTGAATCGAGATAAGCTTTCAGTTCCCCGTATGTACCGTTCTCTTTATCGACGGTGGTGGGCTTAAATCCTACAATGGAGATTATGGTGACATCGTCTACGGTGTCGATAAAGACTGTGGGGGCGTAGATGTCTTCCTTTGTAAGGTTGAATACTGTGGTGTCTGATTTGTAGGCGATTGTTAGGGAAACGTCCTTGTTAACGCTAAGAATATAGTCGTATGTGTTACGGACTGCCTGTCCCGAGGCGTCGTTCGGGGACTTTAGCAACTCGGTATCGTTTATCTTGAGGATGTTGCCGTAGCGGGGGATGCCTGCTCTGCCTGCGGGACTTTCCTTGTAGACGCGAGTGATGAACAGTGGATGCTTGGCTGTTGAATTTGTGTAGTACTCCATGCCGACATCGCCAGGCACAAAGCTCGTATTTATGCTGATGTTTACGCTTTCGCTTTTGCTAGGCGGGTAGTACCTAGTGTAGGGGTCTTGCAACTGCTTGTAGAGAGTTTGTACAGAATCGCCGTCGGGGTCAAGCCCTGGCAGTTCGTCTTCGAACAAGTATGTTTTTTGCAGAAGCCAGTAGTTGTACTGGTATTCCGTTGGGGTCGGGGTGCTTTCGACGGGGTGAAAAAAGTCGCTACATCCAAAGTGCAAAAAGGCGACGAAAATAATCGTCGCCAAAGCTGCAAGTTTTTTGGAAAACTTACTGGTCAATCTTGAGGCCCTTCTTGTCCAGCAGCACGCGGGGGATTCCGCCTTCCATGGGGTTTTCAATGACGGAAATGGTTTCCAACTTGTCGCATTCTGCCAGGCTTTCCGGAAGGGTTGCCAGCTGGTTTGCGTCCAGCACCAGTTCCTTCAGGTTCTTAAGTTCGCCAAATTCAGACGGGATAGCTCCCAGGCTGTTGCCGGAGACCATGAGAATTTCCAAGTTTTCCAGATGGCCAAGAGCGGACGGAATGCTGGTGAGGTCGTTGTTGTCCAGGTAGAGTTTCTTGAGTTTCTTGAGTTTGCCCAAAGTAGCCGGAATTTCGGACAGCATGTTGTCGTGCAGGGACAGCTTGGTGACGTTCACCCACTTGCCCACTTCGTTGGTCAAGTCCAAAAGCTGGTTCTTGGCGATGTTTACCTGCTGGAGGTTCTTCAGGTTGCCTACGGAGTCCGGAAGTTCGGACAGGCTGTTGTAGCCCAGGTACAGGTGTTCCAACTTGGTGAGCTCGCCGATGGTTTCCGGCAGGTCCATCAGGTCGTTTTCGCTGACGGAAAGTTTCTTCAGGTTCTTGAGGTTACCGATATCGTCCGGCAGCTCCACCAGGAGGTTGCGGTCCAGGATCAGTTCTTCGAGAGAGTCCAGCTCGAAAAGCTCCGGCGGGAGGAGTCGGAGGTTCTTCTGGGACAAATCTAACGAGGTGGCTTTTTCGGCCTTGGCCTTGGCAATGACATCTAGCAAATTCATATCAAAAACTCCTATGAACTAAATCATAGCATTTTTAACGCGGAAAGAGTAAAGAGCGACCCAAAAAATGCAAAATGTTTGATTTTTGCCCTTTTGGGCACTAAAAAACGTGATTTTTCGCAAAAAAATTAAAAAAGTTTCTTATTTTGTATTCAAAAAGGGGGTTTTGAAACTATTTTTATAGCAATAATATATAAATGTATTAGATAGGGCCCTAAACAGGATCCTAGCTTTTGCTTTTATCAATTGAGGAAAAAATGGAATTAACGAAATCGCAGGAACGCCGTCTAGCTTTTGTCGCTAGTCTTTTGAGTCTCAATCCTAATGATCCTACTGATCGAATTAAGGCGCTCAGACACCTAAACCTCGATGAAAATGGTTGCTTCCACGGTTTCCAATACTCCCAGGGCTTTATGGAATTCTTCATCTTCCTGGACGAAGATACCCCGCTGGAAAAGGTTGTCCAGCACCTGAATTCCGACTTGAAGCAGCTCCAGATTGCTGTTTTCCGCACTAGCGACCCCACCAACCCGTTCTTCATGTCCCTCCGTGAAGAAGCCGACCCGTGGGCAGTTAACAAGATTTCCGACGATGCCGAAGAGGAAGAAGAAGATACCCCGGCAAGCCGTCCCTACATGGAAACTCTCGAAATCACCGTGCTCCGCACCCGCGCAAGCCGTGATTTGACCGACTCTGAACTGGAACGCACCCTTAAGGACATGCGTCGTAAGCTCGGCCTCTGGAAGACCGAAGTCAAGGCAAAGCTCGAAATTGTTGCCGAACACGACGATTTGACCCGCGATTTCCGTTCCGCAGACGACAAACTTGAAATTGTAATGGAGTCTGAACCGCTCCACATGACCAGCGACCACGGCGAACTTTTCCTCGGTTTCTGCCCGATTCGCACCATTTTTGACTACCACGTTAACCTGGGTAAGCGTCTGAAGACCAAGCACAACATGGCTATCGTCTCCAGCAACATCCGTACTTACCTCGGCAACCTCACTCATACCAACGCTGCCCTCATCGACGCCTTCCAGACCATGGAACGCAACGACGACCAGAACGTGAACGTGGAAGACTTCCCGTTCCTCCACAACGGTATGACTCTTACCGGCGATGACCTCCGCTTGAAGGATCGCGACGGCAAGAAGGTTCTCTTCATTGAACGTCCGAAGATTATTAACGGTGCTCAGTCCCTCTTCACTTACGAACAGTATGCCAAGAAGAGCAAGAAGCCGGTGAACCCGAAGGTTCTCGTGAAGGTTGTGGTTCCCTATCCTGGTGCCGACAACTTCCTGAACCAGGTGACCATGGCTAACAACCGCCAGAACCCGGTGTTCAGCTACCATCTGCGTGCTGCTGACGACCTGCAGTTCTTCATCTGGCAGCGTTACCAGGAAGAAGGCTTTACCTACGTTTATAAGGACGGTGTCCGCCTGAAGGCACGTACCCGTAAGCTTGAAGTCCGTATGCGTCCGGAACTTGCCAAGACCCTCTTCATGATGGATGGTAAGCTCTCTGAATGCCGTTCTTCTGATTGCATTTTCGATAAGGAAACTCTGTACCAGCGCTGCTTCGGTGCATTCGTTCGCGTTGCCCCGGAAAAGGAACAGTCTTTCGTCCGTAAGACCATCGCCTTCACCAAGGCTTGGCAGCTCCTGAGCCGTCTCCCCATCAAGATCCGTAAGGTTACCCCGGGTAAGGGCGTCTCCATCGAAGCTAACGACGATAATCCGCTGACCCGCATCACCTGGAACGGCCGTCTCGAAGACAAGTTCATCTTCCGCAGCGCCGTCAAGGACCTGGTTGTGGCTCTCGCCCTCAAGCACTGGCTCATCTACGGAGATCCGATCCAGGACTTCGAATGGTTGGTTGAAAACGAACTGAACTTCAACGAATCCATCTTGAAGTACGCTTCCAAGATCTACACCGAAGACCTGAAGGGTATCCTCATCAGCGAATTCAAGGATAACTCCAACTACTACGACACCATCACCACCATCGACAAGGATAGCGGTGAATCTGTGGAACGTCGCTTGTGGAAGGGCTTCGCCAACACTGCTACCTACGAAAAGATGCTTGACCTTCTGTGCAAGAAGAACAAGCAGTGGGAAAAGTGCCGCGAAGGCATTGAAGCATTTATCTAAGCTTCAAAATCCCGGTTTTAAAAGTCCTCGACGAAGAGTCGGGGGCTTTTTTTATGCTTTTGGGTGGGATTCTCTTTAAAATATTGTCACATCTTACTTATATATGGGGAAGTTTACAATATTTGTTGACCGCTTTTCAGCCGTTTTTTATCTTTGGCTACGAAATTATTACAAAGAAGGAGTTCTTACAGTATGTGGAACGAAAAACATATGGCTCGCCTGGAAAAGTACCTGAGCGAAGCTCAGGCTGCCGGTGGCGTTGATCGCGTCAATAAGCAGCACCAGTCCGGTAAGTATACCGCACGTGAACGCATGGAAATGTTGTTCGATGCAGGCACTTTCGTCGAAGTCGGTGCTCTCCGCAAGTCCAGCAACCGCGTTCTCAAGGAAAGCAAGGTCGTCCTGGGTGACGGCGTTGTGACCGGTTATGGTAAGGTGAACGGCCGCTTGGTCTTCGCATCTTCCCAGGATTTCACCGTTGGTGGTGGTTCCTTGGGTCAGTGCCATGCTGAAAAGATTTGCCGCGTGATGGACATGGCTGTTGAAGCCGGTTGCCCGTTCGTCGCCATGAACGACTCCGGTGGAGCTCGTATCGACGAAGGCGTGTTCTCCCTTGCTGGCTATAGCGCCATCATGGCCCGTAACGTTTGGGCTTCTGGCGTAATCCCCCAGATCGCTGTGATCATGGGCCCCTGCGCTGGTGGCGCCTGCTACTCTCCGGCTTTGTCTGACTTCATTTTCATGACCAAGTCTACCTCCCAGATGTTCCTTACCGGTCCCGCTGTTGTTAAGCAGGTCATGGGTGAAAACATCACCGCTGCCGAACTGGGCGGCGCTCCGGTGCATACTGCAAAGTCCGGTGTTGCTCACTTCATGTTTGACGATGACAAGCAGACTTTGGAAGGTGTCCGTAAGCTCCTCAGCTACCTGCCCCAGGGCAACAAGTGCAAGCCTGTTTCCGCTGACCAGCAGATGGAAGAAAAGGCTGACGAAAACGGCATCAAGAAGCTTTTCAAGAAGTTCCTCAACAAGCAGGAAGCAACCTGCTCCGAAGCTGAAGACAAGAGCGCAACTATCCAGGACATCGTTCCGGATAACTACAAGCAGGCTTACGAAGTGAAGTCTGTGATTGCAGCCTTTGCCGACGCTGACAGCTTCTTTGAAGTTCAGCCGGATTGGGGCAAGAACGTGGTGATCGGTTTCGCTCGCCTGAACGGTGAAGTTATCGGTATCGTCGCTAACCAGCCCAAGGTTCTCGCAGGTTCTCTGGACGTTGATGGCTCCTCCAAGGCTGGCCGCTTCGTTCGCTTCTGCGACGCTTTCAACATTCCTCTCCTCGCCCTCGTTGACGTTCCGGGTTACATGCCGGGTAGCAAGCAGGAATACTCTGGCATTATCCGCCACGGTGCAAAGCTCCTGTACGCCTTCGCCGAAGCAACTGTGCCTAAGGTTACCCTCATTCTCCGTAAGGCCTTCGGTGGTGCTTACATCGCCATGAACTCTAAGGATGTGGGCGCAGACTACGTCTTCGCTCTGCCTATCGCTCAGGTGGCTGTGATGGGTGCAGAAGGTGCTGTTGAAATCATCAACAAGAAGGAAATCTCTGCTGCACCGGATCCGGTTGCTGCACGCGCCGCTTGCATCGCCAAGTACGAAGACGAATTGATGAACCCCTACGTTGCCGCTGCCATGGGCGTGGTTGACGAAGTCATCAAGCCGGAAGACGTACGTAAGCGCCTTGTGACTGCCTTTGACGCTCTGAAGACTAAGGATCAGAAGCGTCTTTGGAAGAAGCACGCTAATATTCCGCTTTAGTCGTTCGTCGGCGCTCTCCTAAAAAAAAGCACTTGGTAAAAGACCAAGTGCCTTTTTTGCGAGTTACTTGCGGATTATTTTGAATTCGAGTCCATGGTTGGTGTTGCCTCGTTCGAAATTGAATCCTTGGACGGTTTCTTCGGAGTCTGCAGTTTTGTAACTTCTCTTGAATGTATGTTCTGCTGTGATTGTGTAGCCGACGCCCAGCAGCCAGTGCTCGCTTATGTGCCAACCTTTTCCTATTTCAAACTTTATGCCGATTCCTTGACTATTTATGCAGTAATCGATTTCTGGATCCGTATTGTTTTCGTTGGAATTGATGTAGTTGAGTGATGCTCCTGCGTAAGATCCTTTCATGACAGATTTTGGGTTACGGAATGGGTAAAAGTGGGCGCCTGCACCTAAGAAAAATTGACGTATCTTTGTTTGGGTGTTGTATTCTTGATCGCTGCCAAAAGCTTTGTGTCTTTTGAATGTGTAGTCTGCGTTTATGCGGTTCATGCCGAAGGTTCCATAAACGGCTACGAGGTTTTGGAATAACCATCCTGCTTTTAAACTGATTTCAGGGCCCGTGCCTTCCAGGGTTTCTTCATCGTAATCCGAAAGGATGGACATGAATTCTTTGTCGTTATAGGAATTGGAAACAAGTTTTATTCCTATTCCTGCATCTAAATAAAGTCCGCTATGTTTGTCTAGCTCGGATGGCTCCCGATTGTTTGTTGCCGGACTCTCGGCGGCCTGGGCTGTGGCAAAGACTGCGGCAGTCAAAATAAAGAAAAGTAAGTTTTTCATAAGTTTTCTCCCGGTCGTTCCGTAATTTACGAAAAAAGGGTGGAAAAAAGAAGCTTTTCTATCATATCCTTATGATTTTTTGCTAATTTCCCGCAAATTCTTGGTGTTTCGCCCTATTTTGCCGAGTTTTTGAAAATGAAATTCAGTATTTTTTAGGGTATGTGTCGCCAAGCGACAAAAGGGTTTTTAGGACTAAAAAAACGTGGCTTTTGCTGGTTTGAAACATTGGTGGCTTGCTATGGGCGTTGCCGTAGCTGCAGGGTTCGCCTGGTCTCAGAGCGACTCCGCTTCTGTCGTTTCCGCCAGCGCAGAAAACAGCGACGAAAGTCCCGAATCTGCTGAGGCTCAGGATCCTGCCGAAACTGAATGGCAGCCCACGCTGCAGTATATTTCCCTGCCGCCTTCCGTTAATCCGTTGAATGGCTTGCTGCCCTTTGGAGGCATCGGCTCCTCTCCCCGTCTGATGAATACCAGTAAGGGTCAGGTGTTTAGCCATGATATCGACGTGGCTACCCGTGAAATGGATGTCAGTGAAAAACGCGTGAACTCCGTTTCCCGTGATACCACTACTTTGTGGTCTGCCCATTATCCGGAATTGACCGATTACGTTGCTGATATGTATGATATCGGTCGTAAGAGCTTGTGGTTGAACGGCCTAGTCGGCCAGGCCAACGACGGTTATGAAACTCCGGAAACCGGTTCTGTTTTTGACATCACCATCCCTGTGACCATGCCTGCCTGGATGAGAGATTTTGGCTTGGATAAGCCGAAGTTGATGCTTCAGGGTACCATGGATATTCGTTTGAAGGGCTACGGTGAATACGACGATGCTGAAGGTAGTACCAAGACCAGTCTTTGGCCCAGCCCCACATTGAACTACACCCCGAACTTTATGGTGAAGGGTAAGATTGGCCCTTACATCACCGTAGAAATCCAGAATGTGGAAGAAGGCCTTGGTGCGAAGGATCAGGTCCGCGTTGTTTACGAAGAATCCTACAAGGATGAATTCGAAGACTACATTCTCCAGCGTGTGGAAGCTGGTACCACTAATCTTTCTTTGACTGGTACGGAACTTACAGGTTATTCTGAAAACCATCAGGGCTTGTTTGGTATCAAGGCCGACTGGAAGCTTGGTGACTGGCGCTTGACTACGATTGCATCCCAGGATGGAGGCTCTCAGGAAGAATACACCTTGAAGGCCAATGAATCCACCTCGGAATTCCAGGTGCTGGATAAGCAGTTCATTTCTTACCGTTATTACTTCTTGAACCACGATGCAAGAAAGTCCTATGTTAAGGCTGCCATTGCTGGACAGAAGACTGCTAACTATCCGGCCACGAACCTTAAGCTTTATAGACGTGGTGCCACCAATGCTGTAACCGGCATCATTGATGACGTGACGGTTGTTTATAAGACAATCGATGGAAAGACTATCGAGAAGAAGGTTGAACGACTGGCTGAAATTCCCAGTTCTGATTTTACCTATGATTCGAAAACTGGTATTGTCAAGATCAACGGTGTAAATAGAAATACCTTGATTGCAGCAAGCTGGAGTAATGATGGTACCGGCCGTGTGGGAACCACTGTTCGAGATCGTGCAAAGTTGGTCCTTATCCAATGGGATGCTGCGCTTTCTGAACTGACGGACATTGACAAGTTGATGCTCCGTAATGTTTATAACATCGGTATTTCTGATGCAAGTTCTGCCAACTTTGTTTTGAGAATGAAGGACAAATCTGGCATTGCCGGATCATTCATGAAGACTCTTGGCCTGGTGGACGAATCTACAGGAAGTCCTTTGGTGAACGATGCAACCATCTTTACCAAGAATGCTTCTGGTTCCTATACAGGCGAAATGTGGTTGCCTTGTAAGCCGTTGTCTGAATACTCTGGCGCTAATGCAATGGAAAAGGCTCTTCAGAACTGCTTGGAACCGTTGCGATTGCTGGACTCCACAGATGCCATGGCTCAGCTTTACAACTTGCCGGTGTACAACTTGAACCGTTACACTAGTCGATTCTATTTTGAATCTGTGGGCAAGCGTCGTAACTCTACATTGAGTGTCCGAGATCCTAGCTCCAGCTATTCTGTGAATGGTAATTCCTGTATGGATATTTCCCCGGGCACTGAAAAGGTGACTGCAGGTTCTGCAACCCTTATTCGTGGAACGGACTATGAAGTCAACTACGAACTTGGCCAGATCGAATTGCTGAGCGAACGCGCCCTGGATCCCAACAAGGAAATCAAGGTTTCCTTCGAATGTGAACCCATGTTCGAAATAGACAACAAGTTGCTGCTCGGTGCCCGTGCAGAACTTCCCTTAGATCTTTACGGCTTCGGTACGGGCTCTATGTTCGGCTTGACCGCTTTGTACAAGAGCCAGAGCACTACTGCAAAGACTCCTGTGTTGGGTAGCGAACCGTATTCTAGCGCATTGCTGGGTATGAACCTCCGTTTGCAGGATTCCGTTCCCGCATTGACAGATCTGGTAAATAAGATTCCTGGTATCAACACTACTGCCGCATCTAGTTGGCGATTCGAAGCTGAATTTGCTGCAAGCCGCCACAATGCAAATACCAGTGACAATACTTCCGCCTTGGTGGAAGACTTTGAAGCTACCAGTTCCGGCTTGACTTATCCGTTGTCTCGTCTTTCTTGGTACCAGGCTTCTCCGCCGGGTGGCTCTGAAAATGAGGCTTCTACATACATTGAAAACTTGGACTACCGTCATCAGGGCGAATTTATTTGGCACAGCAACATTACGGAACTGTACAAGAACATCTATCCTGCTGTAGGAAATTCCGATGTTGATAACCAGCACCTGACGGTGTTGAAGATGACTTTGCGTGCCAATGACAATTTGTCAGGAAAGTCCTGGGGCGGTGTGATGCGCCCGAATAGTTCCTACTATCAGGACATGAGCAACATGAAGTATATTGAAGTGGTTGCTCGTGGTAATGTCGGTTCTCTTTATCTTGATTTGGGCTTGATCAGTGAAGACCTTTCCATCAACGGCTATGCTCCTGATGGCCGTTACCAAGGTGAAAATGATCTTGGTACAACAACCGCTCTGCATGACAAGGGCTTGGATGGGTTGACTGGTTCTGATGAAACCCGTATTGTTTGGGATTGCCGTGTTTCCGGCTGCGTTGGCAAGGAAGTTAATTCCTTGAATTCTGATGCTTCTTCCACAGACATTGCTCGTGATAATTACAACGATGATCTTGATGAAGAAAGCGATCCTCCGGTATACATTAACGGAACGGAAAACAACTCCGGTGAACGCGCTTACGATACGGAAGACATCAATAAGAACGGCTCCCTGGATACAGACATTAGCTATGTCCGTTATCGCATCGATCTTTCCGATACGGTGAGAGCCCATTTTGAAGAATTGTATAATGGCTGGCGCAAGTGGCGTATTCCGCTGAACCAATACGATACGATTGTCTCCTCTACGGGTAGCGACTACCTGACGATTCTTTCTGAATCCCAGTATACAAGACTTTGGGTGGGTAGCTTGAATCCGGGTGTTGCCGAAGCTAAGGTCCAGGTGGTGAACTTGGCTGTGGTTGGAAATTCCTGGGAAGAAACTACCGTGGCTGACCTTTATCGAACCAGCTCCAATGAAAATTCCCAGATCGTTGAAGTGAATGGCGTTGAACAGCAAGTTTCTGAATCCATTAGCACAAAGGATACTACCTACGTAACGGTTTCTACCATCAACAACCGTGAAGATTCCAAGAAGTACCACAAGTCTCCGAACACCACTACAGAACGCGATTCTGAAACGAATGCTCCGTTGAAGGAAACAGCCCTTGTCCTTGATTACCATAACATGAGCCCGGGCCAGGAAGTTGGTGTCACTCGTATTTTCGAAACAGAAAAGAAGGATTTCTCTAGCTACAAATCCTTGAAGATGGAAATTCATTTCAAGGACTCTTCTTCTACGGATAAGGCTCCGATCCGCTTTGCATTCCAGTTCGGTGAAGGCTCTCTGGAAGGTTCCTCTGATTACTACGAATGGAGTTTCCGTCCGGTAAAGTTTAGCTGCAAGAACGGTGAACGCGAACAGGATTGCCATGAACAAAACTGGCTGGACAACGCGTTTGCAATGAACTTGCTGGAATTCTCTGATCTGAAGAAACGCCGTTCTCCGCCTTTCGTGACTGCCGTTGAAAAGGCCATCAAGCCGAAGAAGGGTGAAGCCGACCGCGAAGAAAAGATTCGCTTGGTTGGTAATCCGTCCATTACCAGCATCGACTGGATTCGCTTTGTGATTATTGCCGACTCTGGCGCCTCGGAAAGCGACCTCCGCGGTACCTTCTGGCTGAATGATATGCGTCTGTCCGATATGGATACGGACTGGGGCTATGCAGCTCGTGTCAATGGCCAGGTTAATTTCGCAGACTTCATTTCTCTGTCTGGCGCAGTCCGCTATCAGGATGGTAACTTTGCCACTTTGTCTACTTCTAATGGTTCTCCCAAGCCGAAGATTTCTGAGGCTGCATCTCAGTTGGATGTGGCTGCAGACTTTACGATGAATTTGAATAAGTTCCTGGATGATAGCGCTGGATTCCATATCCCGTTGTCCATGGGTTACCATACTTCGACGAAGCGCCCGTACATGAAGCCCACAGATGACCTTCATCTGAAAAAGAGTAACTTCATTGATTTGACTACGGACATGTTCCAGAATGAACTTAGTGTTGATTCCAAGTCCGAGGAAGAAGAACTGCGCGACAGTGCTGACTCCAAGGGCTATCAGTCCTTTGTCCGCGAAAAGAATTTCGGCATTAGTTTCCGCAAGGATTACAAGGCTCACGAAACCAAGCTGGGTGAATTCCTTTCCCAGGCACTCTTGGAACGTCCTGCATTTAGCTATAGCTATAATGAATCAGAAGGAAAGTCAACCACAACCGCAGACTCCACTTATTCCTACCACACGATTTTGGAATATAAGTTGGGTACCTTCAGCATGTTCAAGTTCAAACCCTTTGAAGGCTTGGCTAAGTATCCTTGGTTGAAGGAAATCGCAAAGACTGATTTCGAACCCTGGCCCCAGACATTTGACTTGACGTTGTTTGACTTGAGCTATGTTCGCTATGTGAACCAGAGCCGTGACCCGGATTATGTGGATCCCCAGGTAGATAAGGTTGTTACCTACACCACGGAATTGAACCATAAGCTGAACATGCGCTGGAACATTTTCTCGTTCCTTACTACAAGCTACTCCTTGAATATCAAGCGTGATATGTTCGGCGGTGGAGACCGAGAAGGTTTTGCAAAAGAAAACTTCTTTACTACACGTAATGGTGGCTTGTTTGCTAGCGGTTATGTTTTCGACTTTGACCATACAGACCGCAAGGTGTATGTGTCTGTAGATAGCAGTAGATCTGTCGATATTCCTTATGACACCGTTGCAACCGTGCTGCCCAATGGTGATACCATGACCATCGATATGCAGAACCCGGATTCTTACCAGATCCTTTCTGAAAAGACCGTGTTCTACAAGGTGGATAGTGTGGGCCGCAAGCAGTACGGTCGTTCCTATGGTATTTTGCGTAACGAACGTTCTCGTTCACAGCAGTTCAAGATTGGTTTCAATCCTCGCATTGTTCCGTTCCTGCCGTTTAGCATGAACTTCAATTCTGACTTTAACCAGTTGAAGACTATCCCCAATGACTTTGACTTGAGGGATGAAACGGATATTGATAAGAACTACTGGACAATTTCTCAGACCAGCCGATTTGAATTCTCTCCGTCCTTTAAGGTTCTTGACTTCGTTAAGAACTTTGGCGGCAAGGAATCTGCCGTTACCAAGGCCTTTGAAAAGATCAAGTGGCGTGAAGTAAAGTTCAACTGGAATGCAAGTACGAATACTGTGGGTGAAAACTTCACCTTGGCTCAGCTGTACGAAGATCAGCGTGTTACTCCGCTTCAGTACTACTTGTACGGCTTGGGACTTGGTAATGGTTACCGTAATCGTGGCCTTTGGAATATCGTCTCTGGCGACATGGGCCTGGATCATCGCGATGATTATAGGGGCTTTGGTCAGTATCGAAACCACCATGTGGATACTCTTGTCTATCAGGGTAATTTTAGACATACCGTGTCTCGTCAGTTCCAGATCAACACTGGTATTACGCTGCCTATCTGGGATATTGGTTTGACCGGTGACTTGCAGTGGAAGCAGGATTTTGCACAGTCTCGTGAATATCCGATGTATGTTGATACGACGACTGTTTGGCCGCGCATTGGTATCAATGTCAGTGTCCCGAATTTCGCACAGAAGGTCGGTTTCCTGAATTCCTTCCGCAGTGTTTCCACGAGCCATCGATTTGATTATACATATACAACGGCAGTACGTCCGTTCCAGAGCGCAGAAGATTCCTGGAGCCAGGTGATCAACTTCAACCCGTTGGTTCGAATTACCTTCTTGCTGCAGAACAGCATGCGCATTGAAAATTCTGTTCGTCTGAAGATTGAAGACACGGATCGTCGTCCGAAGGAAGAAGTTGTAGGCAGAACGGATTGGCGTCCGTCTGATCCGGCTGATTTTGAGGGCAACCCGAAGGATACCTCTGACTACTTCTGGGAAACTCCGTGGATGCATATGGAACGTTATAACGACTTCTCCATCAACATCGGCGATGACGTCACGGTTACTTATCCGCTGAAGCTTGAAAAGGCTGTGAAGATCTGGAAGTGGTTCTATAAATTCAAGGATGCAATTGACTTGAAGTTTACCGCCGGCTACGACTTCAAGAAAACTATCCGTAAGGAATACGAAACGGAGGCGAACTTCAATAGGGAAGACGCAGATTCTGGTACAGACGGGGTCTTTAGACAGTGGTCCTATACTTCCCCGATTACTGGAGAAAAAGAAGAGAAGACTATCTACAACCCGAAGCTCCACTTGGCCAACAGAACGGTTCCGTCTCGCACTCATGAATGGTTCATCAGGCCTGCGGCAAGTTACCAGTTCAACAAGATGGCCAGTTTGAGCTCCTACATTGAGTATCGTCAGATTCACGAAAAGCTTGATGACGAAACGGCTCACCTTCGTCAGATCTTGCAGTTTGAATTGGCTCTGTTGCTGAAGTTCAATTAGCTGCAGCATTAAAGAAAAAGCCTCCCGATGGGAGGCTTTTCTCGTAATTCGTAAATCGTAACTCGTAATTATTTAATAATGCCCACGTCGCTGTGCTTAACGAAACCCTTGACTTTTTCTCCGAGGCGGATTTCCACGAATGCGCCCTGCTGGGAAAGAACTTCAAAGGAGGTTCCTTCGGAAAGGGTGTTCAATGTTTGGGCCTTGTTGTCGGGGGCGCTGGTGACGTCGGCGTCGGCTGCGGTGACGACGCCAGTAACTTCTGTTTCTGCGAGGAATACCTTGTAGCCTGCGCTTACGACGATGACGCTTGCGACTGCCGTCAGTGCGAAGATGATTCCCATAAACACGTTCTTGCGTTTTTCACTGAGGCTTACGCGGTTACCGACTGCGGCGAGTACGATAAGCCAGAAGATGCCGAGGATGACGAACAGTTGGACTTTCAGGGAAAGTGCGTGGTGAGCCTTGTACAAACCTGCCAGAAGGGGATTTTCCTCGTCGTCCTCGTCAACCTTGTCCTTGGTCATTGCCTGGGCGTAGGCAAGATTGTGTTGGATGTCGCTATCGTTAGGATTGAGGCGAAGGGCTGATTTGTAATAGAAAATGGCGAAACCCAGTTTTGCGTTTCTAAAGTAGGCGTTGCCCAAATTGTAATAAAGATCTGCATCCTGGATGCCGTTGTCGACACAGGAACGCCATTCGTCGATGGCTCGTTCGTAGTCCTTTTCGTTGTATGCCTTGGTTCCGGCTTCGATGCCCGGGCATGCGTTTGCGGCTAATGCTGATTGGGCAAAAAGCAAGGTGGCAGAAACGGCGAAGGCTTTAATCAAATTCTTCATAAATTTATCCCTACTTCAAATCGTCAAGATTTTCGCAGAGGGTTTCCACATCCTTGAGCATCTGCTTTTGCTCTTCGGCGGACGGATTTACCGGAGCGAATCTGGCGAAGGCGCACTTTTCCAACCAGCTGTCGATGGCGGCTACGGTTTCTGCCTTGACGTTACGAGATTCCAGTTCCTGCTTCATTTGCGGGCGGGTCATGCCCTTGAATTCCACGTTGGTGAGGTCGCTGAGGTAATCTACCAAGCCGTTTTCCAGCGCTGCATAGAGTGCCTTGGCATCGCCCTTGGCGAGGGCTGCGTTTGCGTTTGCAAAGCGTGCCTTCAATTGCTTGTTGGCTTTGCCCTTGCGAACCAAAGCGACGTTGTTGCTGTTCTTGCGCTTACGTGCTACAGCGAAGGTAACGATGAAATAGAACGGGATGGCGGCAAGGAACAGTACCCAGTACCAAATGCTCTTGTAAGGGGCTGGGGATTCGATGGATCCCTTCATGTTGTGGATGAAGCGGATGTCATTGCCCAGGGATTCAATTTCCTGCTTTTGTACTGCAGCGGGGCTTGCGTTAGCGGCGACAGGTGATTGGAACATGGCTTCAGGTGCATTTTCGCCTTTTTCCACGGTGATGTTCCACGGGCCTGCAACAGCGGTTTCGTATTTCTTCTTTGCCGGATTGAACCAGGAATACTTGATTTCGGGAATGGTGAATTCGCCCTTCTTTTTGGGATAGAGGAACACCTTGGTGTTCTTGGTGGTAACGACCTTGTTTCCGACAATCTTCTTTGTAATGTTGTTTTCCGGAGGAACGGATCTGAAGTCGCTGAAGTCCGGAAGCTTGGGCTCCGCAATGGAGCCGGGAAGACCATCGCCCTTGACGCTAATGGAAAGGGTCATGGCTTCGCCGACCTTGAGCTCTGTGCGGTCGAATTCTGCCTTGAAACTATAGTTGCCCACCATGCCGGAAAATTCTGCTGGCTTGCCTTCGGTAGGCAACGGCTTTACGGTAATGTTCAGCGGCTGGGTGGAAGTTTCTGCGTCGATGGATTCTTGCTTGACGGTGCGGCTGGAGAAAGACATTCCGCCCATCTGCTTCTTTTCTTCAACGACCTTGGGCTCACCGCGTTTGGTGTACTTGAACTTGAATGGCGGAATTTGGAGGGTGCCGCTCTTTGTGGGGCTGAGCCAAGCAAATTTTGCGCTGGCCTGAAGTTCTCGGCGTGCGTTTTCCACAGGTTCGAACTTCATGTTGGCGAGATCGCTGCGGTGAACGATGAAATCGTCACCGGTGTTCATGTCGGTTGCCTGCAGGTTGCCTTCGAAATGTTCGTAGGTATGGAAACCGAGCGTCACGGAAATCTGTTCGCCTTCGTAGATGGTGGTCTTGGAGGGCTTCAATGTAACAGTAAGGGCGTCGTCGTTAAAAGAACGTTGTACGTCAACGGGAATGTCTCCGCTGATAGCGCGCTTTTGACCGTCAATGGTCAGGAAAATCTGGCCGGCGTTAATACGACCTGTCTTCTTAGGAGCCTTTATATTAAATGTATAGATACGGGCCTTGTAGGCGCCGCGGCTGCCACCGCCAAAGAAGGATTCGAACATGTCATCGAAACCGGGGCGTATGACCTGATCGGTACTATCGATCTTGGTAAGGGTAAATCCGTTTTGGGCGGTAAACTGGAGGTCGCTTCTGTTTTCGGGCAGTTCCTGCAAGGGGAACACCATTTGCAAACCAAAATTCTTTCCGGCTTCAACCCTTTCCGTATTCAATTGAAGAGACGGACGGGCGTTAGCCAAAATTGCCATGCCGAGACAAAGGAACAAGATTCGTTTCATACTGCCAAAATTACCAAATTTCACGGCGCTAGATGGGTGAAATGACTGGGTTTTATGCTTGTAAGGTAAAAACGCAAAAAAGTGTAAAAATGATAAACAAAAATTTTCGTTTCTATAACATTTTTTCCCTTGGAACGTTAGTAAAATTTTATTAATATTGGCGCCGTTGTAATCGAAGTCACAAAGAAGGAGTGATTATGTACTGTCTGCTTGCTTATCTTATCGTAAAACAGCTCAAGTCCGGCAAGGCTCTGATCTAAGAAATAACGATTCGACAAAGGCTAAAGTTGAAGGCGACCTGATGAAGGCCGCCTTAATTTTTTTGTCTAAAATGCTGAACTTTGGTTGACGATTGGCTAATCGAAGTTCAAGTTACGTCGATAAGGGGTGAAACCTGCGTTTTTGATAAAGGTTTCGGCTTCCTCGATAGTGGAAAGTCCGTGGTTTTGCAGAACATTTTCCTCGATGACGATGCTGTTGATGTCGTCGGCGCCGGCATGAAGGCCTAATTCGCCTAAAGAAAGACCCATTCCCAGCAAAGAAACCTCGATGTGAGGGACATTATCCAAGTAAAGACGGCTGAGAGCCAGTAATTTAAGGTATTCATCGCCGCGAACATGGCGGATAGGGAAGTTGTCGGTCTGGGGCTGGAAGGTCCAAACTACGAAACTTTTGAATCCTTGGGCGATATCCTGGGTCTTACGGACGTATTCCAGGTGTTCGATGATTTCTTCGTCGGTTTCGTCACTGCCGAACACAATGTTTGCGCTTCCCGGTAGGCCCTTTTTATGGCAGGCGGCCAGTGCGTCGCACCACTGCTGTGCAGGAAGCTTTCGCGGGCTCAGTTTCTGACGCATGCGGTCGCTGAGGATCTCTGCGCCGGCGCCGGGTACGGAGCTGAGACCCGCGTCCTTGAATATGTCAAGAAGTTCGTCCAGGCTCAAATTGTTGTATTCCGCGATGCGGACCAGTTCTACGGGGGAGAAGCCTCGTACGGTAACGCCCATTTCCTGTGTAAGCATTTTCAAGACGTCCACGTAGTAGGAAAGAGGGATTTCCTTGTTGACGCCGCCCTGCAGGAAAATTTGATTGGCGCCTTTGGCCTTGGCTTCGATGGTCTTTTGACGGATTTCGTCCAGGGAGAGCACGTAGGCTTCGGGGCTACGGGCGGGCCTGCAGAAGCTGCAGAAACTGCAGGTGACTTCGCAAATGTTGGTGTAGTTGATGATTCTGAAGGCTGTATAGCCTACTTTGTTGCCGGGAAGGCGAGCTTGACGCACTTGATCGGCTGCTTCAACCACTTCGGTCCAAGGAACGTTTCTTAAGATTTCAAGACCCTCTGTAGGGGTTAAACGTGTAGAATAAAAATCTCCATTTTTTACACTTGAAATAACTTTTTGTAGAATTTCGTTCATATTAGCCGATTTATTAAAGTTTAGATACCTAAAGTGTGTAAAAGTTTTTGGACATATTGTCCACAACATTTGCTTTGCTATATGATAAAAAATTTTCGGGAGGATATAGTTTAAAGTTCGGGCCTGGTGAGCCCATAAAAAGGAGTTTGATATGAAGCGTATGGGTTTTGCTTCTGTTGGTTTGGCACTTGCTTTCGCGGCATCTGCGGCAAATGCTTTTATCTTGACCGGTAAGGTTACTAATGAAAAGGGGAATGCCATTGAAGGCGCCTCTGTTAGTCTTCCCGGTTTGAATCTTTCTACTTCCAGCGATGGAGTGGGTAAGTTTACCCTTCGCGATACTCCTATGCCTCAGGGGCTTGCCCCGGTGTCGGTCAATCCAGGTTTTGTTCATGTGTCCGATGGAATTCTTTCGTTCTCTCAGTCCAATTCCGGTCCTGTTCAGGTGCAGATTTTTGATGCCGTGGGAGTTCGTGTCTTGAACAAAACTTTCCAGGGATCAGGCTCTGTGGATCTTCGTGGTTTTGTGAAAGCTGAAGGAACTTATTTTGCTCGTGTGAAGATGGGAAATGCCATTCAGAATTTGAAATTTTCTGCCCGTGGTTCCTATGGTGCAAACTTCGGCAAGGCTGAAGTGAAGGCTCTGAAGAAGGATGCCGCAGGCGAAAATCTTCAGGTGGTCATGGACGGCTATGATACTTTGAATGTTGTGCTGAACAACTTGGATACAAACGTCGTATTGACCTTGCAGAGGGCTGTCGGCGCTGAAGAACAGTTTGACTTTGGTTGGGCAAAGGGCAACGCTCCTGTTCCTACCCGTGGTTGCGGCAAGACCTGGAACCGCGTAAAGTCTGGTAGTTATGACTTCCAGTGGAGTAAGGGTAAGCGAACCATCCGTATTGATATTCCGGATAACTATGACAATCAGAAACCTTACCGTCTTGTGTTCGGTATGCACTGCATGGGCGGCTGGGCTGGTGGTGTTCAGCAGGAAGGTTACTACGGCATGAAGCCGCTGGATACTGAGAAGACCACCATCTTCGTTGCTCCCGAAGGTAATGGTAATCAGGCTCCTTGGGCTCAGGATGACTACACCTTGTTTGATGAGCTTTTGGCAGACCTTCAGGGCAATCTCTGCATCGACTCATCCCGCGTGTTCTCTGCTGGCTTTAGCTATGGTTCCATGTTCACCAACGGTCTTTCCCGTGACCATCAGCATGTGCTTCGTGGTGTAGCTGTTTACGAAACTGCTGAAATCAACATTTGGGTTCCCCAGCATTCTGGCAAGTCCATTGCCTGGATGGGTGTGCTTGGCTTGCAGGATGACCTGTGTCGTCCGGACCTTGGTCGTGCCGCACGTAACACCGCTCTTAAGCACAATGGCCCGAACTTCTCTGACGCTAGCGGTGAGCAGGCAGAAGAATACAAGGGTTCCGGTCCTCACCTTTGCTATGACTACAAGACTGTGGATGAACGTTTCCCGGTGAAGTGGTGTACTCAGAACGGCGGCCATATCTGGGATCATAAGGACCCGGGTCAGACTAAGTCCTGGGTTCCCCAGACTACTTGGGAATTCTTCACCCAGTTCTAATCGATGGCGGATCACGAAGACCGCAACGCTTTAACGTAAATTCTCTCTTTTTAACAAAGCTCTCGGCAAATTTGCCGGGAGTTTTTTTGTATAACTGAAAACTACCGGCTAGGCCGGTAGTTCCGTAAAAGCCTT
>JAKSIB010000007.1 GCA_024399065.1 Fibrobacter sp.
CGGGAAAGCGCTCATTCGCCGTCGGAGCACTATTCCCCAAACGGGAAAGCGCTCAAACGCCGTCGGAGCACTATTCCAAAAGTGGGACTTCAAATTCCAGTAGAGCTCCAGGGACAGGTTTATCTGGACCCGAAATGTTACGAGCTGCCGGAATCCGTGGCCATCTGGCTTTGCGATTTTGACTTGCCGGACCGTGCGAAGGGTCGCACCATTGAAGGCGCGGCCCTTGTTTTTTACTGCAACCATGCGTATTTTCAAGTACGTTTCCTGATTTGCTTTCCATCCTGAACTCCACCGGCATTCCTCTCCAATCATAAGAAATTTTGAGGGACTTGGACAAAACGGTGTATTAACTCATCACATTTTTTCATATATTTACAGATATGGCAGATGAAGAACTGAAAAAATACAGGCTATCATCCATGGAGGAGCCTTCCGACGAAATGCTGGAAGCCCTTATGGAAAAGGTCGGTGCAGCAGCACGTGAATCCTCCCGCAAGGCAGAAGAGGCTATGGATCGTATGCGTGCAGAAGTCGCTTCAAATATCGCCCAGAAAAAATTACGTCTTGGTTTGCTATGAGCGAAAAGAAACCGACACTATGCATTGTTGCCGGTCCAAACGGTTCCGGAAAGACTACTACGACCATTCAGTTGCTGGAAAATGAATGGGCAGCCGATAGCGTCTATATCAACCCGGACAACATCGCCCAAGAAATGTTCGGAAACTGGAATTCCCCCGAAGCAGTGCTAAAAGCAGCTCAGCATTCTACCGAACTTCGCTACAAATGCCTTGAAGAAAAGAAAAACTTCGTCTTTGAGACCGTTTTTTCCTCAGACGAGAAGCTTGAATTCATACGCAAGGCAAAAGACGCAGGGTTCTTCATACGATTTTTCTTTGTATGCACAGAAAAGCCGTCAATTAACGTTCTTCGTGTAACAAACCGTTTCCTCACAGGCGGCCACGAAGTCCCTATTTCTAAAATCGTGACCCGCTACTACAAGTCACTAGCGAATGCTGCCGTCGCAATCTCCATAGTAGACAGAGCTTACATCTACGACAATTCCGTCGACAATCAGTTGCCTAAGCTGATTTGCAGAATGGTTGACGGAGCCTTGTATAAGCAGTACGCCGAGATATTGCCCAATTGGGTTCAGGAACTGCTGTAATCAAGGCACTGTAACTTTGAAAGGGCCGCACCGATGAATGGCGCTGCCCTCTATTAAATCACAGCATAATCGAATTTGACTATATTTGCCGACATGAACAAGGAAGAGCTTAAGGAAAAATACGGCAAGAAACGCGTGCCTCACCAGTGGCGCGGTACGGACTTTGTTTCCGCACAGATTTGTACTTTCTTCGGTTCTGGAATGAGCCCCAAGGCTCCCGGCACCATGGGAAGTTTGGCAGCCGCTATCGTAGCCTACCCCATGGCTCTACTGTTTGCAAAAATCGGATGCCCGGACTTGACCTTCGCGGGATACAGCGCAGGCTTGAACATCGCCTTTTTTGCCGCAGCCCTCTTCGTCTTCTTTGCCGCCATCCCTTTCGTGAAGAAAGCCATGAAGGACACCCAGACAGAGGACCCGGGCTGGATTGTCATTGACGAAGTGTGTGGAATTTTCATGTCCGTCGCCTTCGTTTCCACGGCAAGCATCCTGGCACACCCCTGGATTTTGGGAATCGCATTCGCCCTGTTCCGCTTTTTCGATATTCTGAAGCCCCTGGGAATTCACAAGTTCGAAGCCTTCCCCGGCGCCTGGGGCGTTATGGCCGACGACTTGCTGGGCGGTGTTTACGCAGGCATTCTCATGGCCGTAATCGTAGCCCTATTCGGCCTCTAGCGGATAGTCAAACTGGATTGTGCGGGGCGTGGCGATTTTGTCGAACTTGATTTCGTAACAGAAATTCTCGGCGTCGATGCCTACTATGGTGCCGGCGCCCATTATTTTATGGACAACACGGTCCCCCTCACCAAACGTAGCCGAGGGAACCTTTTTGCCAACGCCGTAGCTATCCGATTCGTCGATGCCACCCTTTAGGATGCCATCCAGGTCTTCGCCGAATTCACGTTCGCTATCTACCTGGGCAATGTGCTTGCGGGCCTCCTGGTACCATTCGTCGCTGAAGCCGCGGGCAATATCCAGTTCGTCCATGTTCATTTCCAACAAGAAACGAGACGGATAACGGCACTGCACATCGCCACCGGCGCTATCCTCGGCATCGCTCATGCAAAGGACATTTTCGGCGCGGGTAAAGGCCACGTAAGCCAGGCGGCGTTCTTCCTCCAGCTGGACCTTGTTCTTCACGCGCTTCACCGGGAAACAACCCTCGTTCAAGCCGCACACGAACACATAGGGGAATTCCAGCCCCTTGGCGTTATGAATCGTCATGAGCTGTACCTTGTCCTTGCGGGCCGCATCCTGGGCCGAGGAATCGGCGGAACCGCCAGAGCTGTCGTCGGAAGAGTCGGTGTCGGAGTTGGTGAACAGCACAATATTCTGCAGGTATTCATCCAGGGTGGCGTCTTCTTCGAAAGTCTTTTCGAACTCCATAACGCCCTGCTTCAATTCTGCAAGATTGCTGAGGCGATCGTCGTCACCATCCAGGCGGAGCATTTCCTCGTAGCCCGATTCGCGGAGCATCTTGGTCAGCACATCGCTAACCGCCATCTCGTTCACCAGGGCGCGGTACTTTTCAATCAGCTGAACAAACTCCCCCACCTTGGTGCGGGCCATAAAGGCGGCGCAATCCAGTTCCGGTTTGTTTTCGTCGGCCGCCACGTTTTCTACCGCGGCATTTTCCGCCTCGGCAGCCACATAAATTTCAAGCAGGGCATCGTACAGGGTGAGCCCGCGACGCCCCGCATAAGCCGCCAACGCAGCCTGCTTCTTGGGGCCGAACATGCGCTTGGGCGTATTCACCACACGCATAAAGCTCAGGTCGTCGCCATAGACCAGCATGCGCAAGTAGCAAAGAACATCCTTCACCTCCTGGCGCTGGTAAAAACCGATGCCGCTGTAGACCTTGTAAGGAATATCTTCGCTCATCAAGGCCTCTTCCACCGAGCGGGACTGGGAATGCATACGATACAGCACCGCAATATCCTTGCAAGACGCGCCCTTGTCAATAGCGCCCTTGATGCGTTCCACGATCCATTTGGCTTCGTCACGAGTATTCTTTGCGTGATAGAAAACCGGAGTCTTGCCCCCCGCGCGCACCGGACGAAGTTCCTTTTCGATACGGAACTGGTTGTTCTTGATAACAGAATCGGGCACCCTCAAAATGCTGGGCGTAGAACGGTAATTGTTCTGCAGCAAAATAGTCTTGCAACCCTCATGATGGCGGTCAAAATCCAGAATACGGTTCACGTCGGCACCGCGCCACGTATAAATAGTCTGGTCCGGGTCGCCCACCACAAAAAGGTTCTTGTGATAGCTGCTGAGCAAATCCGCCAGGCGGTACTGCTGACCGTCGATATCCTGGAATTCGTCGACCATCACGTACATCATGCGCTTACGCCACTTGTCCAGCTTTTCGGGGAAACGTTCCAGAATGTAGAGCGTCACCAGAATCAGGTCGTCAAAATCCAGGGCGAAGTTCTTGCGCTGCTCGTAAATGTAGCGGTAATAGACCTTGTGCCACTTGTCGGGAGCCGCACCGATCAAATCCAGCAAGCTTTCGGCATCTTTTTCGGCAAACATGGAAACGTAATCCATTTCGTTGGCCTTGCGGCCGCCAATAAAGTCCAGGGCGCTGCTGATCTTCATGTCGTTCAAGTGCAGGCCAAGTTCGGCATAGCACTTTTTTAGCAGGGACTTTTGGTCGTCCTCGTCCATGATCATGAATTCCTTGGGATAGTTCAGAACGTGAATATCCTCCCGAAGGAACTGGACGCAAAAACCATGGAACGTGGAAATGTAACCGGAATCGTCGCCCCCCAGCATGGAACGGACGCGGCGTTTCATTTCGCCGGCAGCCTTGTTGGTAAAGGTGACGCAAAGGATATTGGACGGGGAAATGCCCATCTCCTTGGCCAAATACAAGTAGCGATGGGTCAAAGTGCGGGTTTTGCCAGAACCTGCGCCAGCAATCACGCGAACATAGCCTTCCGTAGTCTCTACGGCCAGGCGCTGTTCAGCATCAAGTTTGGCAAGTTCCTGTTCAAAGCTCATTTAAAAACCCTACAAATCCATTCACACAAAATATAGTATAATTAGTAACCTTTTGTGCACTAACTTGATAAAAAATTCTTTTCCGCAGATGTTAAACGAAAAAGCCCCGGACAACGCCGAGGCCATGTTCGTTGAGAGAGTAATCGAACTGTTAGTCGAATATGTCGTGGTATTCTACCACGGATTCAACTTCTTCGTCAACGCAGTCCAAGCTGCAGCATAGGATTCCTACGTCGTTCGTAACATCGATGATTTCCATCCTAGGAGCTATGTATTCTTTCTTTTCGTTTTCCATTTTTCCTCCTAATTACTTGTTCACGATTGCCTTGTTGTTCTTGATGTAGGCGCCACGGGCGGTGGGCTTGCCGTTCAGGTGACGGCCCTGGAGGTCGTACCAGCGGGCAGGCTTCTTGTCGGCGGTGTTGAGGTTGTCGCCGGCGATGCCCTGGATAACGTCTTCGATTACGGTTTCGTCAACGACTTCATTGTTATCGTCCACGATGCGGACAACGATTGTCTTCGGGAGTTCCTCAGTCTCATTGGCAGCGGCCTTCATCAGGCCAACGCCGGGCTTGGGGGAAACCACAGGCTTGTTGTACACCAGGTAGGCGCGCATGGGCGGAACACTTGCACCGACACCAGCCTTCACGAACTGGCCGGCCACGATGTTATCGCCTTCGTTGACGCCGGCAAAGCCGTAGACCTTGCCCAGTTCCGGATCGCCCTCGACCCAGGTCTTGCCCTTGTAGGCACCCCTGAATGTCCAGGGACCGGAAGTGCTTTCCATAATCTTGCCAGTCGTTGCCTTGAGAGTCACGTTATCCACGGAGATGGAGGCGTTCTTGTTGAACTTGATAAGGTACGGGGTGTTGGCCACAATGCTCTTGGCTCTGGTACCGGTTGCAACCCACTGGTCGCCTTCCTTCTGCACGTCGGTAATCTGGAGCACGTCTTCCATGTCTTCGTTCAGGTCCATGGAGAACGGAAGCATCAACGTAGAGAAACGGCCGGCAGTGAAGTTGCGGGCGATCTCGATATGTTCCACGGTAATGTCCTCGGGAACCACAAGCTCGTCGGTGCTCTTGGAACCGGACAGGGTTGCCACAACGCCTTCCCCATCGCCATCCTTGGCCAAGGCAATACCGCTGATGGGCTTGAGGGTTGCGCTAGCTGTCTTCAGTTCCTGAATGTCTTCGGCAGTGAGCTCGCCTTCGTAGATTTTGCCGTTGGCATAGAACTGCTTGCCTTCTTCGATTGCAATGGAGGCCGCTTCCGCAGGAATTTCCAAGTCTGCGACATTGACTTCTTCAGAAGCTTCATCCCATGTGAGAACCAGTTCCGGCTTTACGATAGAACCGCTGAAATTGGGATACTTGTCGCCGGCAGTAACGTTCTGACCCCAGATGGAATTTTCATCAGAACCGCGAAGCAGAGCTGCCACGGAACCGTTGGCGAAGTCATCGAGAGACATGGCGGTACCAAGGGAAGACACGCCGGATCCCTGTCCTGCAAATCCAAGGTCGCCTTCAAGGTAGAACACATTGGATACAGTCAAATTACTTACAGAAGTGTAACCCACAACTGCACCTACATCATTGTGATGCATGCTATCATAGATAATTTCACCAAGATTGTAGGAGTTACTTAAGCTAACTTTTGCAGAGGAGAATCCAACTAAGCCGCCCGTTGTGTTCGGAGCAGAGACAGTGCCTAAATTGTAACAGTTATTCATGCTCAAACTTCCCACAGCAAGGAAACCAACGAGACCTCCTGCGTTGGAATTGTGATTAGGCCCAGTTACAGAAGCTTCATTATAACTGTTTTCAATGGTCAAGACCCCTGCAACAAAACCAACAATACCGCCAACCTGGGAACTACTGACTTCAACAGCACCCTTGGTATAAACATTAGAAATGTTCACCTCACCAGAAATCTGTCCTACAATCATGCCAACATTGCTTTCGCCCCTAATATAAGAGTCGACAACGCCAACATTCTTTATGGAAGCGCCCTGAACAGCAAAACCGAACAAGCCTACCGCAGAGGCTCCATCATTGAAATATAGACCAGAAATCTTATGGCCTTGTCCATCAAAGGTTCCTTGGAAAGGATGTTCTTTTATCAAAGAGCCGATTGGGGTCCACTTACGGAGATTAGAACCATCCCCATTCAAGGATCCATCTTTCTTCAAAACGTTTTCATTAACAACAATGTCTGCAGTCAACTTAGCACAAGCTGCATTAGCATTGTTGACTCCATTGTTTACCCTATCCGCAAAGAGATAAAGATCATCAGCGGATGCAATTTCATAGCAGCCTTCAGAATCTACATTAGAAACGAATTTTCCAAAGATATAATCAACGCCTTCAGGGATTTCGGTTATTGGTTCTCCCGTGAAGTCCGTATACCAACCCTCAAAGCGATAGCCGGGAATCGATGGTACGGGAAGTTCAAAATTATTTTCATACGCATATGATTCTTCACTCCAAAATTCGCCATCTACAAATTTTACCAGACGTACGAGTTTGAAGTTCTCGGAAACTTCACCGCTGAAGTTCGGCAACTTATCTCCAGCAACAACATCTTGTCCCCACATATAATTGATTCCATGTAGAATTGCAGCAACGTATCCGTTTTCAAAAGACTCCATGGGTACTACACTTGCGTCCTCCCAACGAGTGGAAAGTATTTCAGGAACGAAGGCATTATACAAATAAATTTCAGGATTTATACTATGAGAACTTCCGACAAAGGCATCTTTAGAAAGAGAACCTTCATATTTGCCAACATAGAAGGCGTTTGCAATATCTACCTCCGATTCGCCAGCAACGAAGCCCACAAAGCCTCCAACAGTAGCTCCCTTCAAAGTAGACGTACTATAGCAATCGTAAATATAAACATACTGATCGTAAACAACACCAACAAAGGAACCGATTTTATCCCCTTCGAAATAAGAATCCTCAATACCAATTCCATGCACATCAGCACGGCCTACATAACCGAATAAACCGGCATCACTTACAGTTGAATACAACCCGGAAATAACATGACCCTGGCCATCAAATTCTCCTTGATAGTGATTATAAAAATCACCAATCGGAGTCCATGTTTTGAAACTAGAACCATCCCCATTTAGGGTTCCATCGGCCTTCAGCACGTTGGTATTTACGACAATATCCTGAGTCAACCTAGCGTTAGCATATGTTTCGCCAGAATTCACCAAAGTGGCAAACTCATACAAACCTGCAGCTGAACTTATTTCATAATAGCCGTCAACAAATGCAAGAGTTGTCACTCTTCCATAAAGATCCAGGTCTTCTGTTTCTAGAGAAGATATGGCATCTACTTTTTCGCTGTAGCTATCCGATGTAAACCAGCCTAAAATCTTTTTATCTTCAATTTCACCAGGCAATTCTGCGCCTATACCAGATATATAAGTATCAGTAACTGTTGTGCCATCAGAGAGATGGTATGTGATTTTCTTTTCAAAATCACAACCAATCAACGTTCCCGAGAAATTGGGATGTAGGTCGCCATTGGTTACATTCTGCCCCCATACAGAACCAACAACAGAACCATCGTTAAAAATATTCAGCAAATGAGCAACAAAGCCGTTATGCACCAACACGTCATTAACAAGATATCCATAAGTAGTAGTGAAATACTTATTTTGCTTATAGAAACTGTTAATGACGTTGACCTGAGCCTTGGTGGAATTGCCGATAAAATTTCCTAAGTCAACGTTTTTTTCAAATTCATTGTCAACATAGCTATTTACAACACTTATAGAAGCAGGCGTCGCTCCTACAACATTTTGACCTTCTAGGTAGCCAACAAGTCCACCAGCTTTATAACCTTCTACACTAGCAACGTTATAAACATTTTCAAAACTCATTTGTGCCTGTTTAGCATGTCCGACAAAGCCACCGACGTTTTCAAAATTACTTGATACTCGACCTTCATTTGAACTTGTTTTAAAGTTCAACTTCGCGTAATAATCTGCATAGCCAACAATACCGCCAATATCTCCATCTTCACTTTCGACCGTTGCCTTATTATGAACATTTTCAAAGTTCAGCAAAGTGTTGGATCCCACATAACCAACAATACCACCAATATGCCTTACACCGGTAAAATAGGAGTCTCTTAAGGTCAAATTCTTAATGACGGTACTTTCTCCATAGTTGCCTGAATTCTGTACATAGCCAAACAAGCCCATATTGTCTCGAGTGTTGTTTTGGTAACTAGGCGCACGTAACACCGCAGGCGTTTGAGTTTCTGTAGGTACAGACGGCCTTGACAAAATAGGAGCATTTTTGATTTTAATATACAGACCAGAAATACTATGGTTATTGCCGTCAAAGATTCCCTTAAAGGCATTTCCATAGTTAGTACCAATACCAATGGGAATCCAGCTAACATAATTACCTTCATTTACAAATCCAGCATCATCAACCACATCTTTATTTACAGTAATGTCAGCTGTCAATTTACCGCAAGCGTAATTCTCCGCATAACGGCCTTCTTCATAATCGCCATTCACAATAGCGGCGAAACCATAAAGTTCAGCAGCATTTGAAATTAGATAGCAATTACGGCCGTCTTTCTCCGGTTCAGAAATAGCTAGACCATTTGTGTACAAATCAAGATTACCCGTCATATCGCTATACAGGTACTCCACTTCATTGGTCAAATTTTTATCTGTATACCATTCACCTACAATGTGGTTCGCGATGGTCGTTGGTAAAGAGAAACCTTCACCCTCCAAATAAAGGGTTTCTATGCTGGATCCATCTGCAAAATGGTATGTCAACCGAGATACACCAGAAATTCCATTCAAATCACCCTTGAAATTTGGTTTTGAATCTCCGGCAGCAACATTTTGCCCCCAAATAGATCCGTTAGATTTCGCACCCAAGTAGGAGTGAAGCTTTGCCGCAACACGCCCGTTTCTCATGTCGCCGTCGGAGACTAGGCTTCCGAAATCGGAGTTTGAATTCACATAGAAACTATTTTCAACAGAATTGTTACTAAAATAGACATCGAGTGAACCAATAAATGCATCTTTATTCGACGTTACTATAGGACGCAAAGATCCTGCAAAATAACTATTGTAAATATTGACAGTTTCGCTGTTGAACCCAACAAAGCCACCAACACCATCAGAGGGATTGGAACCTCCAACAACACTGCTTGTGGTATAACTGTTGGTAATGGTAAGCTTCGCTCCATTATTCACCACTTTTCCGACAAACGCACCGGCGTCTCCTTTGCCCTTGAAGTAGGAATCCTCAAGGCCGACGTTCTTGATTTCGGCACTGACAGTACTGGAAGAGCTCGTTGCATTCACTTCTGCAATAAAACCGGCGGCATCAGCATTGACATCTGTGTACAAACCGGAAATCACATGGCCCTGACCGTCAAAGGAACCATTGAAGCGTTGAATGGGAGTCCAGGATTCAAAAGAGCCTTCCGCTAAAGAACCGTCATCGTTTAAGACACCTTCATTGACGGTAATGTCTGCAGTCAGCTTGACGCACGCATTAAAGACAGGGGAAGAATAATAACCGTAATTCTCTGCTTTCACCATTTCCGCAAACCCGTACAGTTCGTCAGCGGTCCCAATGAGGTAGCAGCCTTCGGAGTCCTTACGAAGATCCTCGGCAGGCGTGGGAGTAATAGCAGCACTTGCACTGGTAACAAAGGCAAATGCGAACAATGACAGGAAAATGGCTTTTTTAAGCATAGTTCTCCACCTAATAAAAAATTCCGCGGCAAAGTTAGAAACCAACGTTCTTCATTGTAAGTTTTTTGTAAGTTGTTTTTACAAAAGTTTACATACAAAGGAAAAGGCCGAAACTGGCGTTTTTAGACCAATTTCGGCATATTTTATTGAATATCAACGAGTTAAGTTGTTCTAACTAATTCCTCAAGCAGCGCACGGAGTACATGTTGGTGCTGATGTCGAAGTCGCGGCTGAAGTCACCGGGAGGAGCGAGGTGCCAGCCAAAGGCGTCGCCGTCTTCTTCGGTGGCGCTCCAGAAGTGGGCGGAGACCCCAAGGTCGTAGAATCCGTCAGAAGCCTTCCCTGCCGGAACCACGTCAAAGCCGTAGCGGTCGGAGCCGTCCCACTTGTCGCGGGACTTGAGGCTCACCCAGGCGTCTTCCTTGCCGTCACTATCCTCGATGAACTTTTTGAACATGGTCCATTCTTCGTCTTCGGGCAGGTGCCAACCTGCAGGGCAAGCCTTGAGGGCGTCCTCGAAGGTATAAAGTCGACCGAACTTCTTGCAGTTTTCCTCTGAATTGTCGTAGCAGGCGCTGTTTTTGGTCTTGAAAGCCAGATTTTCGGCCATCCACAACCTTGAACCTACATATACGGTCCGGTATTCACGGCCGTCACGACCATCCCTGAAGGTGCCGGTCTGGGGAACGGCGAAACTTGGCACAAAGTTTGCAAAAACAAATATTGTAACAGCAAAGACCCTAGAACAAAGGCGTAATTTTTTCATTTTTTTGTCCAATTAAAACTTTTGTTTACAAGAAATGGAACGGTTTACAAATTTTAGGACTTTTTGCGATTCCAGTATTCCAATCTTTAGTTAATCTAACTAAATTTGGGGTACAAATTATTCAGGTGTTTTATAAACTAACCAAACATCCTACTAAAGGAGTATAGAGATGAACAAGATCAAGCTTTCTGCAATCGTGCTCGGCCTCGCTGCCGCTGGCGCTTTTGCCCAGAACGCCCCCGCAGCTGCTGCTGAAGCCCCCAAGGCTGAAGCTCCGGTTGTAAACGCAGACTCTGTTAAGGCCGCTGAAGAAGCTAAGGCTGCTGAAGCTAAGAAGGCCGAAGAAGAAAAGGCCGCTGCTGAAGCCAAGAAGGCTGAAGAAGAAAAGAAGGCTGCTGAAGCTAAGAAGGCTGAAGAAGAAAAGGCTGCCGCTGAAGCCAAGAAGGCTGAAGAAGAAAAGGCTGCCGCTGAAGCCAAGAAGGCTGAAGAAGAAAAGGCTGCTGCTGAAGCTAAGAAGGCTGAAGAAGCCAAGTCCGCTGAAGCTGCTCCGGCTGCAGACAACACCAACCCGGGCGAAGTCGGCGCTGCTGCTTCCTCTGCTTTCGCAGCAATCAAGGAAAGCTTCAGCAAGCCGACCTCCGTTGCAAACATGCAGGTCAAGGTTAACGGTACTGTCGAATTCGACGTTGAAGCTGGCGACCTGACCGAACAGCATGTTGGCCACAGCTTCTACACCGACGCTATTTTCGACGTCGATGTCAAGTTCAACGACAGCTGGTCTGCATTCTTGAGCGTTGAAGCATACAACGACTACGGTGCATACGCTGGTTTCGCTTACGAACAGGCTTACGTTCAGTACAAGCCGGCTGATGCATTCGCAATCAAGGTCGGTGACCTGAAGTGGCAGGAAGGCGCATTCAAGTCTTACTATGGCTACGATGATCCGTCCATCAACGCTGCTGGCATGGTTCGTAAGAACGTCCGTGGTATTGAAATCGACCTCGCAGGCCTGGAACTCGGTTACGGTTTCCTGAGAGGCGGCGACGGCTACGAATATGACGTGCACGCAGCTTACGAATTCAACTACGCTGGCCAGCACCTCCGTCCGTACTTCAACTACCTGTCCTTCCAGGAAAACTGCCACAACGAAATGCACGCCGGTGTTGACGCTGGCTTGACCATCGGTGGCTTCAGCTTCCGCGCAGTCTACGGCCTGCACATGGACTACCTGATCGATAGCGACGACTACGATGATGCAGGTGCTCCCAACGGCAAGCTCGACAAGAAGGGCCGTGCTAAGACCTACGACAAGACCTCCATGGCTCACGTCATCTTGGCTGAACCCAGCTTCGAAATGGGCATGTTCCAGATCAACACCTCCTTCCTCTTTGCAATCACCAGCGAAGGTGAAGATGGCAACGAAGAATACGCAGGTGAAGTTCCCGAAAGCATGCTCCTCTTCGCAGAACCGGCATTCAAGTTGGCTGAATTCATCAAGCTGGGCATTCCTGTTGAAGTCCACACCAACTCTTATGACTTCGACTTCGACGCAGCAACCTTCGACGTAGGCGCACGCGCTTACATCACCCCGGTTGAAAACCTCGAAATGACCGCTTACGGCATGATCGACATTGCAATCGGCGACGATGCTCCGGTTGCTGGCGATCTCGGTCTCCGCTTCGGTCTCGAAACCGTCTTCAAGTTCTAAGAGCCTGCAGGCCTAGCCTGCTAGCTTAGCAAAATTTAAAAGGCTCTGGTCTCTGGACCAGGGCTTTTTTATTTAAAATCTATTTAAAACTTAATGGGATACAACCAATACCAATGGACTTCCGGATAAACCTGCAAGGTCGGAGCAGGAAGCTTGAAGTAGTTGAGCCACTTCACCAAAGTTCTGGCCCAGCGGCTGTGAGGCCTTAACGCCTCGAAGTCGTAGTCCAAGGCAATATAAACTTCGCGATGGGCAACGCTCTTGTCGGGATGGTCGTGCCTCTTATACTCGTGGGTAAAGGCGCCCTCGTCGATACTCAAGCCAACAGCAAAGGCAAGCCAGCTGGGATAATACTTCTGGGCCGCGGCAGGAAGCAAACGGTACGGCTTGAAGGACGCCCAGTAAGTCTGGTTCACGTAGTCGTCGGTAAATACGCCATCACCCGAAGCCTTGTGGTTCTGGTCGTAATAAATCTTGGTATTGATCCAGTAGCTCCACTTAAGGTCCACATACTTGAATGCAGGAACGTATCGCTCAGCCATAGGCAAAAAACCACCAATGGAACCGGAAAGCACATCAAAAATGCTAAAGCCCCACTTGGGTGCAAACCCATCCTTCACGTCAATGGCGATATGGGTGGACACGGCAGAAAGACCGGCAAACAAGTAGGAATAGAATTCGGAAATTCCCGCCCAGCGGTAACCTTCGTAAAAGATTTCACTTAAAGCGACACCCGAGGCAAAATGTCCCAGTTTGTCAAGATTCAGGGCGTAGTCAAAATCATTCTCGAAATGGAAATCGTTGCCCTGTTCGTCCCACCAGCCCTTGGCAAAAACAAATCCATAGGCAGCGGCGTAAGCAGATGCGGTAACCCCGATTGTCGTGGCAAGCTTAGGTACGGAAATTTCAGACTTGATGTATTCCGGATCTTCGGTACGGTAATCAAAAGTGGAATCACGCCAGGTAAGTGGGCCCAGGAAATTATTTGCCTGGGCGGCACCGGCACAAACCAACGTAGTTGCCATCAGAGTTTTATACAAATTCTTCACGAAAGGCAAATATAGAAACTTTGAACGGATTTTCTAGATAAAAAAAGCCAGCCTTTGCGGGCTGGCCTTTTCAACCGTAAACCGGTCAATTAATCCTTAGCGAGGAGAACGACGCTGTTGTGGCCACCGAAGCCGAAGCCATCGGACATGGCGTAACGGAAGGAGTGGCTAGTGTTCTTGTTGGCGCAAACGTCGAAGTGGATGCGTTCGTCCTGGTTGAACACGTTGGTAGTAGCGTGGATCATCTGGTTCTGGAGGGACTTGATGGTGATGATTGCTTCGAGAGCACCAGCAGCACCAAGAGCATGACCGATCATGCACTTAGATGAGTTGATCTTGAGGGTGTCACGGAGACCGAAGACCTTTTCGAGAGCGGAGCATTCAGCAACGTCGCCAAGCGGAGTAGAAGTACCGTGGGTGTTGACGTAGCCAACGTCTGCAGCAGAGATCTTAGCATCGCGGAGAGCCATTTCGATAGCCATGCGAACACCTTCGCCATCTTCACGGGGAGCGGACATGTGGTGAGCATCAGCGCTCATGCCAACGCCAGCAACGCGAGCGAGGATCTTTGCACCACGCTTCTGAGCGTGAGAAAGGCTTTCGAGAACGAGAACGCCAGCACCTTCACCGATAACGAAGCCGTCGCGGTCAACGTCGAACGGGCGGGAAGCGGTGGTCGGGTCGTCGTTACGCTTGGAGAGAGCCTTCATGGAGCAGAAACCAGCAACAGCAACTTCGTTCACGGTTTCGTCGGAACCACCAGCCAACATGATGTCGGCACGGCCGAGGCGGATAGCATCGTAAGCGGCTGCGATAGAGTGGTTAGAGGTTGCGCAAGCGGAGGTCACTGCGAAGCAGGGGCCCATCCAACCGATACGGTTGGAAACTTCACCAGCAGGCATATTGGTAATAGCCATGGGAATGAAGAAGGGAGACACTCGGCTCGGACCGCGAGTTGCGAAAGCAACGCAGGAGTCTGTGTACATCTTCATGCCGCCGATACCGGAACCGATAATCACACCGGCGCGGGAGGGATCTTCAGCAGCGGGATCGATACCAGCGTCAGCAAGAGCCTTGTATGCAGAATAGACAGCATACTGGATGCTGCGAGAGTAGCGAGACTGGTCGCGAGCAGAGAAGTATTCGTCTGCAACGAATTCGTTAACGCTAGCAGAGAACTTGGTGGTGAATGCGGAAGCATCAAAACGAGTGATCGGGGTGATGCCAGACTTACCTGCGAGGAGGTTGTCCCAAAGAATATCAGGGGAATTACCAAGGGCGGAAACGCAGCCCATACCGGTGATTACAACTTCTTCCATATTAACCCACTTGTTATAATTGAGGTTCTTGTGATCTGCGCCACAATATAGCAATTAAAAATGTTACGCAAAGTTTTTTTTTATGTTACGCAAGCCGATTTTACCCAAGTTTACGAGCACAAAAAAAAACGAACGTTTCTGAATTTGACGGGCCAAAGTTAGCAAAAAACACTTAAAAATAAAACCCTAAAACAAGATTTCCCGACGAAATAGTTAAATTTGCGGATATATGGTAAGATGGAAAAGTTCCCCCAATCTGGTTTGGATGGACCTGGAAATGTCCGGTCTTGATCCCGAAAAGGACGTTATTCTTGAAATAGCGACCATTGTTACGGACGCAAACCTGAAAACTTTGGCCGAAGGCCCTGTCCTTGCCGTTCATCAAACTGAAAATGTTTTTGAGGGCATGGACGACTGGAACACCCGCCATCACAACCAAAGCGGCCTTGTAGACCGCTGCCGAAAATCCAAGTTGACCATCGAAGATTGCGAAAAAATGGTCCTGGACTTCATCAAGCCCTACACCGAATTCCGAGGCAACCTCCTCTGCGGCAACTCCATCACCCAGGACAGACGCTTTATATATAAGTACATGCCCAAGTTGTCCAACTGGCTGAACTACCGAAACATCGATGTCAGCTCCGTAAAGGAACTTTCCTTCAGATGGTACCCCAACCTGCCCGAATTCCAGAAAATGGAAAACCATCAGGCTTTGGACGACATTCGCGAAAGTATTGCTGAACTAGAATATTATAGAAAGACAATCTTTAAGTAAAAATGGCTTTAAAACCTTATCAAGAACCTAGAAAGCGCATCTCCCGCGCGGCAAGAATGCGCAACCGCTGCATTGTTCTCGTTGTATTTGTTGCAATTTGTCTTGGAATCGGCTCCTGCATTTCCAAATGTGGAGATAACACCGGCTACGCCAAGGCCGAACGCGAATTTGGACAGGTTTTCGAACCTAAGGCCTCCCCTGCCGAGACCGATTCTGCCGCCCAGGCTACTCCGACTGAAACAGCTTCTGCCGAAAAGAAAACTGCAGAAAAGAAGTCCAGCGAGTCCATGAAACTGCCCAGGGCAACCGCCGAGGATCTGGAAAACACCCAGGCAACCATCGCCGCAGCAGTCTCCCCCGAAAATCCGCCACAACCCGAAGTTATCGACAGCACCCACATCAAGAACCAGAAAGATGTGTACATGGCAGAAAAAATCGACAACCTACTCCGTCGTTTCAAGCCGGAAAACTCAATCATCCTCATGGTGGATGCCAAGACCAACGAAATTCTCGCCTGGGGCGAACGCAAGGACAATGCCGTCCAGAGCAAGCCCGACTACCTGATCAGAAACACTTTCCCGGCAGCCTCCCTGGCAAAGACTATCACCATCGCTGCCGCCATGGACAACAACCGTTACGCTTTGAATACCCAGATTCCGCTGATCGGTCACGCCCATCATTTGTACAAGAACCAGCTCCGCGTTCCCGCAAACTACCACGGTCCCACCGTCGACATGCAGGATGCCTACGCCCATTCCTACAATCCTCCCCTGGCGCTCATCGGCATGGATGTCGGCGCAAGCAAGTTGAAGGAAGCCGCCCGCAAGCTGGGTTACAACATGAATTTCGGCGCAGGTCTTCCGGGCCGTTCCATTTTCGCCCCGCCTGACACTGGCTACGGTCTGGCAGAAGCCAGCTGCGGTTTCACCGACGCCACCACCCTTTCCCCTTTGCAGGCTGCCGCACAGGTCCGCGCCATCCTCATGAAGAAGCCGCTGGAAATTCCCTGGTCCCCGAACCTGAAGGGTTACGCACCTAAGGGACGCATCGCTCTTGATGTCGGCACCTTCAAGGAAAACACCTACTACGGTCTCCGTCAGGCAATGATCCGTTCCGTCACCCACGGCACCGCCCGCAAGAACATTTCTACAAAGCACATGGCCCGCAAGAACTACAACGCCTTGACCATCGGCGGAAAGACCGGTTCTCTGGACGGCAAGGATCCCAAGGGTCGTTACGACTGGTTCATGGGTTTCGCACAGTCCAAGGATGACCCCAGCAAGGCAATCATCCTGGTGGTGCTGCAGATTTACGATAATCAAGGTTTAAGACCACAACCCACTACCCAAGTAGCAGGAATGTTGATAAATTATTGGGCACATCAGAATTTGTGGAATAAATAGGAGAATAAAATGGATTTGTCTTGGTGGAATTTGATTCCCACGTACTTTGACGGTACAGCCATCGAATTGGGCAGTTTCCCCGTCCGTTGGTACGGCATCATGTACATCTTCGCTTTTGTCACCGCATACTTTACCATGTGGCGCATCAACAAGAAAGAAAACATGGGCTACACCAAGGATCAGTTCGATAGTCTGTTCACCTGGATTATCGCAGGCATCATCATTGGCGCTCGCCTCGGCTACGTGTTCTTCTACAAGCCCGGCTACTACCTAGCCAACCCCATGGAAATCATCCTGCCCTTTACCCACGACGCCACCGGCACCCATTTTGCAGGCATCGCCGGCATGAGCTATCACGGCGGTTTGATTCTTGGAACCATCTTCACCTTCATCGGCCTGAAGAAGAACAAGATGGACGTTTGGAAGGGTTTGAATCTCTGCTTCCTGGTGGCACCTCTGGCATACACCTGGGGACGTTGGGGCAACTTCATTAACGGGGAACTTTTCGGAGAAGTCACTACCAGTGCCATCGGCATGTACTTCCCCCTGGCTCACGACAGTCCCTTGAGCAACCCCATCCTCCACCACCCCAGCCAGCTTTACGAAATGGTCTTCGAAGGCATTGTGCTGTTCGCACTTTTGTACAACTTGCGCCGCATTCCCTTGCTCCGCGACAAGATGCCCTGCCTTTACCTGATGGGTTACGGCATTTTCCGATTCTTCATTGAATTCTTCAGAAAGTCCGACGCACACCTGGGACGCAACGACCTGTTCGGCATGAGCCGCGGCCAGACCCTCTGCAGCCTCATGATCCTCGGCGGCATCATCTGGATGGTTGTGCTAATCTACCGCGAAAGAAAAGGGAAAAGCGAAAAGGTTAAAGGTTAAAGACGAGAGACGAATCTCGTAATTCGTAATTCGTAATTAAAAAAAGCCCCGGTGGGGCTTTTTTTTTATACGCTGACGCTGAGTTCGCTTACAGCCAGCGCAGGTACCTGGTAGCTGCTGAACTTATCCTTGTATTCATTACCCACTTCAACAATGTTCTGGATAATGTCGAAGAAGTTTCCGCTCAAGGTCACGCCATCCACCGGATGCTGGATTACGCCGTTTTCGCACCAGAAGCCGTGGGCACCCATGGAGAGTTCACCGCTAATGGCGTTACAGCCGGAACCACCTTCCAGGCGCACCACCAAGAGACACTTGGGGAACAGCTTCAGAAGTTCTGCGGTAGTCATGGTTCCCGGGGGAACCAGCAGGTTGTTAAAGCCGGTCACCATCTTGCTGCCGAAATCGCGAGCGCCGTTACCGGTAGTTTCGCAACCAGCCTTCGCTGCTGTTTCAAGATTGTAGAGGGCGCTATTGAAAACGCCATCCTTCACCACGTCCACGCGCTTGGCCACGCAACCTTCGGAGTCATAACGAATCTTGTGGGCAAACATGTCACCCTGAGGATCGTTGACGATAGAGAACTTTTCACCAGCAATCTTTTCGCCTTCCTTGCCGGCCAAGCGAGACTGCCCCTTCTGCATGGATTCTGCAATGAACGGACTGGTGTACATCCCGATGATTCGTGCGGAAACGCGTTCAGAGAACACCACCGGAATCTTGCCGCCTTCAATCTTCTTTGCACCGAAAAGTTCAGTAGCATAATCGGCAGTCTTGGAAGCAATTTCATCAATGCTGAATTCGCCCCAGTCTCGGCCAGACTTCACAAAGTTTCCCAGCTTCTTGATGCCGTCGCGGGAAGCCACTGCACCCGCCCCAGCGGAAGCGTAGTTGGACTTGCCCTTGTACATCAGGCCAGTGTTGTTTGCAATGACAGAAGATGCAGAACTCATATCCGCACCCAGGTACGGAATGTTTTCAATTTCCTTGGACTTTGCAAAAGTCTGCTTTTCAAGTTCAATGCAGAAATCCTTCATCTGCTGAAGATTCAAGGATTCCAAAGCCGAATTGTAGTTGGGATAAGTATCCGGCATTTCCACAGCGTTAGGCAAAGTGATATCGATGGATTCTGTCCACTGGGTATGGCAAAGTGCATCCTTCAAAGTCTGGGCGATAGCATCCTTTGTCAAACGTTCCGTATAGGCATAGCCCGGATGGCCGTCCTTGATTACGCGAACACCCATACCCACGGAATCAGAAATTTCAGTGTTCTGAACCTGTCCCTGGAAAACGGACAATCCTTCAGAATGAGAAGTAGTAGCAATCACATCGTACTGTTCAGCCTGGCCCTTGGCCAAGTCACACATATAGGATACAGCGTCAATAATGTTCATTTTAAGGTTCCAGGTTCAAGGTTCGAGGTTTCCGGAGCCGCAGCACGGCGGGCCTTGCGTTCCAGCATGGTCCAGTAGGCGGCAGGGCTACCCGTCACAGATTCAAGAGAAGTGGCAAGTTCGCGAGTAATGGGAGTAGTTCCTGCAATCAGGGATTCCAAAACTTCAAGGGAAACACCGATACGACGGGCAAATTCAGCCTTGTCCATCTTGAGCCATTCAATGCCTTCCAAAATAGCCTGACCCGGTGTGGGCGTTCCATGTCTTGCCATACAAACCTCTTACCAAACTAAAATTCTACAGTCTTCCAGCCCTCGGCACCGAAACGTAAATCACGTTCCACGAATTCCCAAATCAAAAGTTTCTTGCCTTTGAGAACTCCAGCCTTACGAGCCATCTTTTCACGTACTAAAGTACTTGCGCCACCATCGCTGACAATGCTTGCCACAGGACGCTTCATGTTCTTTGCAAAATGAGAAATCCAGCCTGCGTTTACCGGTGCGTCGGTCTGGTAAATACGGCTGAAGCTATCACCAAGAATCAAGATCTTGGACTTGCGGAAATCATCCTTAAACGGCACACGGGTGGTGTCGCTATTTATTGAATCTCTTTCAGTCACTGTCTGCTGAGAAACCACATGGCCTGTAACCTGCTGCACCTTGAAGGTATTGAATTTGTTCAAGCCACTCATTTCACCAATGTCGCCCATACGGTCCGCCAAGCTATCAGAAGCAACGTAATCCATGGTTTCAGGGCCAAGATCCACTACACCATCAGCCATCATACGGCGAACCTTTACAGAAATCAAATCCGCCACAAGTTCCGCACCACGAGGAGTCCAATGGGTATCATCGTTCAGGTAAAGAGGGCCAAATTTGTCATCATCAATCTTTGCATTCCAAAGAGGTGTATAAAGATTCACTGTATTGAACCCAAGAGCCTTCAAAGTATCCAGGATTCTCTTTCCATGGCCGAACCGTGGTTCTGCCACTTTTGCGCCTTCATTTACAGAGAAAATATCCTTCCCCGTCAAAATTTCAGGATAAATGCTGGGCTTGCCAGGAACAACCACAACCAAAAGTTCCACATTCTTGGCCTTCAGCTGGTCACGGAATTTTGTAATGGCGGAAACCGGATTATCCAACTTTGCAGAACGAATATCCAACGGAGACGGTTGCACAAGGAATTCCACATCCTGGCGATAGTACAACCACGGATCAGAATCGGCGTCCTTACCGCGGTCAGCCAGCACCACCTTTTCGCCTGGATCCTTCAGCATCTTCCAAACCGCAAGCTGGTATCTGGGGCGTACCGCCAGAACCAAGGCATTTTCGTCTTCAACCTTCTTTTCGAAGGCACGAAGATAACGACTAGTCCAAATACCATAATGTTTAATATCGTGGAAAGCCTTCACCAAGGAGAATCCACTGAATTCTGCCACCACAGCTTTCAAGGCTGAGTCCACAGCTGGGAAAGTTTCCGGTTCATCTTCCAAGGCGGAGAGCAGAGTGTCCGCTTGTTTCAACAACTTGAATCCCGTTTCCCCGCTGTCCAGTTCTGCATAGGCATTCACGGTAAGTGCCGCAGATTCCAAATCCGAAAGGGAGCCAATCACCGGTTCAAGAGCATCAGATGTTTCCGCACCACCGGCAATCGCCTCCCGTGCCTCCTTCCAGCGAACAGAAAGCGTTTCGGCAGCAGCAGCCAAGTCCACCTGACGCTTAAAGGGAGTATAGACCAGGTCCTTGAAAATATCAAGGCTACGGAATCGTTTCTCGCCCTGCAGGTCCACCACCGTCTGCACCGTAAACGGAAGCAACAGCAACAAGGAGAACACAACAATAATTGCGATATAACGATTCTTCATATAACCAAATATACAAAAGGAGATCCCGGCTCGAGGGCCGGGATGACAACAAAAAACGGACTGCCCATATATAATTGAAGGGCAATCCGCTTTTAAATACTCGGTCCGCGACTCGAACGCGGAGCTACTCCTTAGGAGGGAGTCGTTTTATCCTGTTAAACTAACCAAGCAGCTACTTGGCAACGCCAAAGCGGGCGAAAATATAGTAAAAAACAAGCTTACCGTCTAGAATGACCGCTCATCATAGCCAAAAGCTTGTCGGCGATTTCACCCCAGTGGTCCAGGGCAACCTTTGCAATTGCCGGGTCGTACATGAGGCCGATGTTCTTTTCGATTTCATTTCGGCAGAAATCAAGGGACATGGCGTCACGGTAACAACGACGGCTAGTCATGGCGTCAATGGAGTCCGCAATGGCAATCACGCGGGCGCCCAGGGGGATTTCGTCGCCGGCAACACCTTCCGGATAGCCGCGGCCATCGTAGCGTTCATGATGATGAAGCACAATCTGCACCATTTCCTGGGTGTAGTTGGACTGCATCAAGATACGGGCGCCTATCACCGGATGCTGCTTGATCACGGCAAATTCCTCATCAGTCAGCTTGGAGGGCTTGCCGAGAATTGCATCGCTAACGCCCACCTTGCCAATATCATGAAGGATGGCCGCATCAGAAATCAACTGCTGGGTAGCTTCAGACAAACCTAGGTATTTAGCAAGCATTTCAGAAAGTTCCTGCACACGGTCGGAATGGTGAGCCGTGTAGGCATCCTTGGCTTCCTCAATGGAAATCAGGCAGGAGACAAGTTCCCTCAGGTTCTTGTTATCGCTGGTTTCGCGGCTTCTGTGGGAAGAAACCTTGTCGCGATACATGTTCAAGTCAGCCTCAAGTTTCCAGTCGCTAATGGACTTGCGAAGGCCGGTATCGTTCTTGAGAAAACTTTCACCCACGGCCATGGAGAGCCTGTACAAGGCGTTCTTATTGTATTCTTCCACGGCTCTGTCCAAACCGCAGCGGAGCTTGTAAACCTGGTCGCGGTTGGATTTTGCCAAAACCACAAATTCGTCACCGCCAATACGGAAGCACTTGCCCACTTCGCCGAAGGCTGCAGAAATAGCATTACCTGCAGCCACGATCAGGGCGTCGCCAGCCAAATGGCCAAAGGTATCGTTGGTGTACTTCAGGCCGTTCACATCGATCATCACCATGACCCAGTCGGAATTACCATCTTCCAGGCGGCTAATGCGTCTCAGGTATTCATCGAAGGCCAAGCGGTTTTCCAAGCCGGTAAGGGTATCTGTAGTAGCGAGGTTCTGTAGCTGCTTGTTATAGACTTCAAGCTTGCTGTTGATTTCTTCAAGTTCAAAAGAGGTTTCGCGAATGAAGGTGGCCATTCGTGCAGCCAGAGGGAGCTTGGATTGCCTCTTGCTCTGAGTATCATGAACATTTTCTTCGACACGCCCCTCTCCTTCACGCATGGCGGCAATGACCAAGGTGATATTGTGCTGGTTCAGATGACTCTTTTCACGAATAAATTCACCATGAGAGAAAAAGCCGGTACTTTCAGAAACACCCTTCAACGGCAAAAGTTCGTAAGTCGGTTCGTAGGCCGACCAGAAAGCCTTACGGGCGGCACAGGAGAAAATATGCAAGACATCGGGTTTGAAAGCCTTGATTCGTTCACCTTCCTGGCGGATGGATTCCACAATGGTCTGAGGCTCGCCATAGGAAAGTCGTACGATGGATTCAACCTCTATGTCGGAGGACATCGTCAGAGATCCATCGGGATTACTGGCTGCAGGGGCTCGTACAATCTGGGTTCCGTTATGCTCATAAAGCATGGGGAAATCCAGGGCGTTGTAAAAGAAATTCTCGTCGTTATTGATGTTCAGGTACTTGTGGTAAATATCGTAAGCGGGAACACCGCCCAGTTCGTACAAAATATTGCCAGAGGCCTTGGTCACGTGGAAATTTCTGCCGATAGGTTTCCAACCGCTAATCTTCGTGGACTCCACGAAAAATTCCTCACCACCGTAGAACATGATGATAAGGCCATTGTGGTTAAATCCACCAACCGAAGAAAACACGCAGGAATTGGAACTTGTAATATCGGGGGAACATACGATGCCACCAAACATCTGGATATCCGGACGGAGGCCATCCATGCCATCGCAGAACAAAGTCGTCGAAAAGTCATTGATGGTGTAATGCATTTCGATGGCCTTCACCCAGGGATTACTTTCGGCATCAGCCACGATGCTTTGGGTAATGCGTTCCACCGACGTTGTTTTCAGGTCGTACTGGTAAATCTTGAACTTGGAAGAGGACTTTTCGAAAATGGTGGCCGTCACGGAAATTTCCGGGGACAGTTCACAATCCTGGATATTTCCCGCAGTGGAGTTTCCGACCCAGGGTACTCCCGGGAATTCCTGCTCAATGGAAGTCCACACGGACTTCAGCAGTTCCTGGTCAATAATGGCAGTGTGGATATGAAAAAAAAGAGCGCCGACACCGTTGGTGTCATACCATTTCTTGAACTCAGACAGTTCTTTTTTAAAACTTGACGGATCGCTAAAAGCGAATACTCTTTTTTTCATTCATTTACCTCGTTGGAGAAAAACAGAGTGCTGTCCTCCCCAACAGGAGCCGTCCGCCTTTCACTACAAAATTCTTACAACTAATATATATTGAAATTCTCCAAAATTCTGTTTTTTTCAAATTTTATAGTTCATCTTGGAATAAGACTTTTCTAGATTTGCCATCATATGAAGAACTTTTACGTTACTACCCCGATTTACTATGTGAATGATGCGCCGCATATCGGTCATTCCTACACCACCGTTCTTGCAGACATTCTTACCCGCTTCCACAAGATTCTTGGCTACCAGACCTACTTTTTGACCGGTACCGACGAACACGGCCAGAAGGTGCAGCGCGCAGCCGCCAAGCGCGGTGTGGATCCGCAGCAGCATGTGGACGAATACTACCATCACTTCGAAGACTTGTGGAAGAAGATGGGCATCTGCAACGACTTCTTTATCCGCACCACCTATCCCGAACACAAGGCTTACGTTCAGGAATGCCTCCAGAAGCTTTGGGACAAGGGCGAAATCTACTCCAAGGAATACGAAGGCTGGTATTCCGTTGGCGAAGAACGTTTCTTTGGCGAAGACGAACTGGACGAAAACAAGTGCGACCCCATTAGCCACCGCCCGGTGGAATGGCTGAAGGAAAAGAACTACTTCTTCAAGATGAGCAAGTACCAGCAGCAGCTCATCGACCACTTGAACAACAACCCGGACTGGATTGTTCCCGACTACCGTCGTAACGAAATCCTGGGCTTCCTGCGCCAGCCGCTTAACGACCTTTGCATCAGCCGCCCGAAGGCACGCCTCAGCTGGGGCATTCCCCTGCCTTTCGACGGCGACTACGTGACTTACGTGTGGTTCGACGCCTTGCTCAACTACGTGAGCGCCTCCACCGCCTTCCACAAGACTTTTGCCGATGGCACTCCCATTTGGCCCGCTACCTACCACCTGATCGGTAAGGACATCCTCACCACTCATAGCGTGTACTGGCCCACCATGCTCATGGCCCTGGACATTCCTCTGCCCAAGCACATTCTGGCTCACGGCTGGTGGCTCGTTAACGGCGGCGAAAAGATGAGTAAGTCTGCCGGTAACGTGGTCAAGCCCATGGACTACATGGAAAAGTACGGCGACGACGCCTTCCGCTACTACCTCGCTCGCGAAATGGTGGTTGGCCAGGACGCAAACTTCACCCACGATTCCTTTGTCCGTCGCATTAACGCTGACTTGGCAAACGACCTGGGTAACGTTCTGAACCGCGTTCATAAGCTGGTTCTCACCAACTTCGAAGGCAAGCTCCCCGCAGCCGTGGTCATGGATGACGCCGCCAACGACGTGATGAACCTCGCCAAGAAGGTCATCGAAGACATTAAGCAGGACCTGCCCCAGGCTCGCCTCTCCCAGTCCATCGAAAACATCATGAGCCTGGTCCGTAGCATCAACCGCTACTTCGAAATCAAGGCTCCCTGGAAGCTGGCCAAGGACCCGGCTCTCAAGAATGAACTGGCTACCGTTCTTTATGTGGCCGCAGAAGCCGTACGCCTCAGCCTTTGCATGCTGTGGCCGGTGATCCCCACCAAGGCTGAAGAAGGACTCAAGATGCTGGGCACCAAGTTCGAAAGTGCAGAAGATCTCGTCTGGGGTCTCATGAAGGGTGGCGAAGCTTTCGGCGAAGGTAAGCCCCTGTTCCCCCGCATCGACGAAGAAGTGAAGCCTCAGCAGCAGCAACAGCAGGCCAAGCCCAAGCAGAACAAGCCCCTGACCGCAGCTGACGTCCCTGCCGCTATGGACCTCCGCGCCGCAAAGATTGTTGAAGTGGCAGACCACCCGGATGCAACTTCCCTCTACGTCCTCAAGGTGGACGCTGGCGAAGGCGAACTGCGCACTGTTTGCTCCGGCCTGAAAGCTAGCTACGAAGCTTCCGAACTTCAGGATCGCATGATTCTTTTGTTCGCAAACCTGAAGCCCGCACCCCTTCGCGGTATCATGAGCGCAGGCATGCTCTTCGCAGGCGACCTGGAAGCCGAATCCCACAAGTGCCGCCTGGTGGCAGTACCGGAAGGTGCAAAGCCCGGTGACCGCGCTCTGTTCAAGGGTATCGAACCTTCTGAACCGCGCGAGCTGAAGCTGAAGGATTTCGACAAGATCGCTCTCTCCGTAAAGAACGGCGAAGTGTTCTGCACTGCAGGCGAAGGCGCAGCAGCCGTCGCTCTGGAAATCGGCGGCAAGGCCGTGACCTGCGACGTTCCGGAAGGCAACGGAGTTCATTAACCCCTTATAATGTCATCCCGGCGAAGGCCGGGATCTCCTTTATAAAAGACCGTTCGTAACATCTAGATAAAAAAAGCCCTCGACTTTTCGAAAGACGAGAGCTTTTTTTATTCCCAAAATAAAATCACGCCAAAGTCCAATTTAGGCTGGCACAGCATTTGCGATTGCTTCAAGAAGCCCACAAAGAAAACTTCCTGTTCCATTGGAATACTTTCCTCTACTGATATTGAGAACATCATAAATATTTAAAATTAACTGGATGAACATCAATGCGTAAGCAATATAGTACTGTCTAGGAGTACATAATCCATGCTGCGCCCCTTTTATCAAAGCAAATGGAAGACCTCCCATCAAGAAATGCAGCAGCCCCCAAAGTTTACTACAGATTAAAATATAAAAAAATCCAAAAAAACACGAAAAACGCCATTTTCTAAAAAAAGTCCTTTCCTGCAGGCAATAAGGGCTATACCCCATAAAAAAAATTATTTTATAGGCATGAGGTTCATTAAACAATCAAGTGTTTTGCTGATGATTCTAGCAGCATTCTGCTGGTCAGATGACCTCATCATGCCTCAGAACTTTTCCACCCATGCACTGGTGGCAAAACAGATTGCACCGGGGACATCCAGAATCATCGACTTTTCCACAGGCAGCGGCGGATGTGATTCCTGCAACGTTTCTGGAAAGACCGAATCCAATCATTACACTGATGACAAAATCAGCGGAATGTTGTTCCGCCTGGATGTAAGCCTCTTCACCTTAACCTGGCCCAAGACAGAAAACACCGAAGGCGGCTACAATTACAAGGGCAACACCTTCGGCGGCGGCATCTTTTTGAACGCCCACTACTCAATTTTGCTAGAAGCGGGCTTAACGCCCACCTTTGTCCAGTGGGTCGGCCCCTTCTACGTCGCAGCCTCATACGAATTATCACTGGGCAAGTACTTCGGCAAGCCCTATGATGCAATCACTTCTTTAAAACTTAGTACCGATTTTATGCTCACTGGCGCATTGAACGTCGGTGGCGGCGCCATGCTGTTCATGAACAACCACGGCATGGGTTTCGGTATGCACGGCGGTTTGCGCCAGATGCACTTCGTCAGATCTAATTACGAAATCTACACCGGAACGGACTACCGCACAGGAGAAAAGATCAACCCCAAGGAGCAAAAAGGATTCCACACCCAGGACTGGGCGATTTACTACGGATTTGATTTCACCGGCTATACAAACCTTCCGTTCCTCAAGGAAACCAACAGCAAGGGACATGGCGGCTACACCGTATCCATTGAATCCGGAATCCAGCTAGAAGACAGGCCCTTCTACTTCTGGGCATTAACATGGAGCTTTTATATATGAGAAAACTCCACGTTATTGCATTTTTGGTTGTTGCAATTCTGCTCTCGGGATGCAGTTCCATTATGCGTCCGCCTCCGGCAGCAGCCTACATGGACAGCTACAAAAGGGATGATGCCGTTAGAAGCGTTGGCTTCACGTACTACGCAGGCAATCTGGACAACGGATGGCACGACTCTCATAAATCTGAAGAATACCACATTTCCCATTCGGAATGGTGGGGCGACGGAACTTTCGCAAACTACATTAGCGGAGGCTACTTCACCTTTGGATGGGGACTTCAGAGCTTGACGCCATTTCTGCAATCAGGCTTTGTATCACCGTACTTCGGCTTGACTTCCTGGAGCAACTTCTTCCCCATATACAATTTTTATCCCGATAGCGAAACGGAAGGCGGATCCTCCTCACTGTTCCACTATTCCGGCGGGGCTATGGCCATCCAGCAGATTCCTTTAAACGACAATTGGAAGATTGGCATTACAGAACACGTGGCAAGAAACGGTCGCGAAACCTACTATGTCGATGATGCTTCTTGCGAATTTTTCTGCATCGACTTTCCGAGGCCTCGACCCAAGTTCTATACGGAGATTGGCGGCGGCATCTATTTTTCTCGAAAATTTGAAAATTCCAAAATGTCATTTGAATTCCGCTATGGCCGTGACGTCGATGAAAACAGGAACCGCTTTGCAGCCACCATCAGTGTCTGGGGATTCTCAAGTGCCATTGGCGTTGGCGGCAACGATCATATGCGCAAGATGGCAAATGAGAACAAAGAAAAACAAGAGAATACGAAATTTGCAGTGCCGCCTAAACCAGGCATTCAGTCGGACGCAGGCAAAAATCACATAGAGAGCGTATCCGACAGCAGTCTCGGCATCAAGAACATTGACTACAGGTGGTTCAGAATCAAGGATTCCACCAAGGTCACCGCATTCCTTTACAAGATTAAGGAAGCTGTAGATGACACTGTAAAGGCAGTACCGTCCAACGGAATCTGCTACGACAAAACCACAGATGAAGTTCTCCTGAGGCAAAAAGAGGATTCTTCTGTCGTAAAGCTTCCTCTTGCAGACATTGATTACTGCGACGAAGCGAAAATGAGGGGCTTCCTGGGAACCTCCTTGCTGGAAGGCGCCCTAATGTTCCTACCTGGTGGACTTTTAACAGGAAGTGCAACAGGGGGACTCATCGTCAGTGCCGTAACCGCCCTAGGTTTCTACACCGCCCTTAAGATTTTCAACCCTCAGGTGCCAAAGGTCAATGGCGACATTTGCGGCGAGACTCATTCCACGGAACTCGCCCGAGAATGGTTCAAGCAATATCCCTGTTCCGGTGAACCTGCTGTTGAAGGAAACGCGGAGGGCAAGAATGCTCCATAAACTTTTGCCGCATTTCTGCATTTGCGTCTTTCTTTTTGTGAGCGCCTTCCTTTTATCAGCATGCCTAGATGAAGGGGTCTCCCCACGTCCCATCCGTGGCGACGCAAAGTATGACATTGAAGAAAGTTCCTCCAGCGTAAAATCAAGTTCCTCTTTGGCAAGCTCCAGTTCGCCATTGGATATGTCGATGAGTTCTTCGTTGGCAATTCCCCAGCCTTCAGAGCCGCGTTACATACTAGATTTCATTTCCGACGGATATAGATTCTACAACATAACCAATGTCCCCAATTTCAACTCCGGTATGACTACGGATACAACTAAATTCACACGCAGTCTCATCATGATCGAAAACGAGAACACGCCTTGTGGCCATTATGTAAAAGACTGCGTGGATACCCTAGGCGTTTGTTACGGCAACGATGAGGAGAACTGTGTAAAATTCGGCAGACTCTACACCTGGACCGAAGCCATGGCACTCCCTGACTCCTGCGACTCCGTCTATTGTGATCCGTTGGTCAATGCCAGCAAAGCCCAAGGAATTTGTCCGCATGGATTTCACATCATGGAAACCTGGGAATGGGGGCCTTTAAAAATGATGAATACACGTATAGGAGATTCTGGTTTTGGAGCCAACCTGAAATCAGCAACAATGTGGAATGGAGACGATAATCTTGGCTTCAACGCTCTTCCTGGAGGCTACGCCGACGAAAAAGGAGAATTTTTCGGACTTGGTGAAGAAACCTACTTCTGGCTTTCCAAAAATATTGATACAGGTTACGGAACCGACGACGAAACCCAAATGCACGTCGTTCAGCTCACCACGGAATCAAACGACTTGATACGCCATCGTGGTTTCACCTTGCCTAAAAAAGCACGCGCCTACGTCCGCTGCGTAAAGAACCTATAAGATTTTTATCATGAACCTTACACAAGTCCATCACATCGCCATCATCAGCAGCAATTACGAAAAAACCAAGCATTTTTACGTGGACCTTCTGGGATTTAAAATCATCCGCGAGAATTACCGCGCAGAACGTGGGGATTACAAGATCGACTTGCAGCTGGACGGCATGGAGCTGGAGCTGTTCATCATTCCAGGAAGGCCGCCCCGCCCCAGCTACCCCGAGGCAAACGGCCTTCGTCACCTAGCGTTCCGCGTAGAATCTGTGGATGCAACTGTCGCAGAGCTGAACGCCTTAGGAATCGCAACGGAACCTGTCCGCGTTGACGATTATACCGGCAAGAAGATGACCTTTTTCAGCGATCCCGACGGATTACCGCTGGAAATACACGAATAAAAGCACTTTTATTACAACTTACAATATAAAACACCCGCAAAACAATTCAATTTTTCCCATTTTTTCCAAATCAAAATTCTTTTTAACAAAGTAAATACTACATTACGAGTATGAAATGGAGAACTTTATGTCTGTCAACAACATAAAAGATATCCGGAGACTCGCCTACATCGAGAATACAATCATCGCGGCCCTTGTCGTTGTGATGATGGGTATTTATTATGCCATCGGGGCAATGTTCCTGGTCTACTACTCCATTTTTGTTGCAATCGTCTACCTCGTACACTACTTTTTTATCCGAAGGTTCAAGTTCATTCCGGTCACATGGTCCACCTACACCATGCTGACCTTGTACATGTCCATTTGCACGGTGTACCTCGGATTCGACTACGGGTTCTTCCTGTACTCCATGTCCACCATCCCGCTGATTTACTACATCAAGTACTTGACCACTAAGTTTGGCGGAAAAGACCCCAAGCCAAACTTCTGGGCAATTTTCATCACTCTTTGCTGCGTTCTTTCTTCTCTGTATTCCATTAAGTATGGACCGGTTTATCCGACCGAGCAGGCTCCGGCCATGCTTTTCCTTGGTCTGAACCTGGCCAGCGTATGCTTCTTCTTGATAACCTTCTCTCAACTAACTATCAAGATTATCCTGGGAAACGAAGAGAAGCTCAAGAGACAAGCGGACTACGACGCACTTACCGGACTGGCAAACCGTTACCACATGATGACTTGCCTTGAAAAAATCGTGGAAGAAAGCAAGGAATCCAGCCAGCTCTGGGTCGCCATGATAGATGTGGATGACTTCAAGCAGATCAACGACAAGTATGGCCACGCCACCGGAGACCGGGTCCTTGGGCGTCTCAGTTCCATCATGAAAAAGCTTTGCGCCAACTGTACCATAAGCCGTTGGGGTGGCGAAGAATTCCTTATCTGCGGAAAGGCCGACATCGTTTCTCCCCGCATTTTGGAAGATTTGGTCAAGCAGGTCGGCGAAGCAACCGTCTCCGCCCAGAACGAAAAAGTCCATTTCACCATTTCCGCTGGCGTTGCAACATACGTTCCTGGCCAGGATATCGACGCCTGGATTATCAACGCCGACAAGATGCTTTACAAGGTAAAGAACAGCGGCAAGAACAACGTGGCGTTCTAAAAATTCTATCTTTGCGTCCATGACACAAGTTACGGACAACCTTGACAAAACCGCAGCAAAATCTGCCGATAACGAATTCGATATCGGTGAAAAGCGCGACCCTTTCTCTCCCCTCGTCGTAATCGCCGGCCTTATGGTGGCCTGCTACCTCACGTCCAACGTGATGGCGGTAAAATTATTGTCAGTCTGCGGTATCACCATCTTTGATGCAGGTACCATCACATTCCCCCTGGCCTACATGCTGGGCGATGTGCTCACAGAAATCTGGGGTTTCAAAACCGCCCGCAAGATCATTTGGCTCACCTTCTTCTGCCAAGTTTTCATGGCGGTTTTCACTTTCGTAGGAACAACCCTTCCCTACCCGGACTTTACCGAGGAAACCGCCAGCGCCTACGCTACCATTTTCAGCTTTGTCCCCCGCATTACCGTAGCCTCCCTGGTGGCATTCCTGCTGGGTGAATTGACCAACTCCTGGACCATGGTGAAAATCCGCGAAAAAACCGGCCGCAAGCTGCTCTGGGTCCGCACCATCGGTTCCTCCGTCTTTGGTTACATCGTCGACACCTCCATTTTCGTTCTGATTGCCTTTGCAGGAACCGTCCCCGTCAAGGACCTGACCACCATGATTGTGGTGCAGTTCCCTGGCAAGCTTGTCATTGAAGCCATTTGCGCCACCCCCATCGCCTACGCTTTGATCAACCATCTGCGTAAAAAGTTCGAGGCTCGCTAATGATCAACACTACCCTCTGCTACATCGAACAAGACGACAAGTACCTTCTCCTCCACCGCGTCAAGAAAAAGAATGACATCAATAAGGACAAGTGGATCGGTATCGGCGGCAAGTTCGAGGAATGGGAATCTCCCGAGGATTGCATCAAGCGCGAAGCCCTGGAAGAAACGGGACTCACCCTCATCAAGCCCAAGTACCGCGGCATCGTCACCTTCATTAGCGATGGCATGGACCAGACGGAGTTCATGCACCTGTTCACCGCCACGGAATGGACCGGCGAAATCAAGGAATGTGACGAAGGAAATCTTGAATGGGTCCCGAAGGCCGACGTTGCAAAACTCCCCCACTGGGACGGCGACCTGATTTTCTTGGCCTTGCTGGAACGTGGCGAACCCTTCTTTAGCCTGAAGCTCACCTACAAGGGCAGCACTCTTACCGAGGCTCTCCTGAACGAAGAGCCGGTCCATTGGCAGGACTTTGTCTAGCTTTTCAAAAAAGTGGGCCTAAAAGTTCCATTTCACCCCTAAATTGATTTTTTATAAAAAAAAGACGACTTTTTCATCAAGAAAAAGTCGCTTTTTCGTTTTTGCAAAACGTATCTTATAAGTACTCCAAACCAACCTCCTGCTTGGTCCTCATCGAAACCAAGCAAAACCCCAAGGCTTGTCAGGCTCCAAACTGGCAAGCTTTTTTATTTTGAGATACTAAAAGTTACCATTTGGCTAAAGCGTTGGTGATGATGAGATCCTGGAGTTTTTCGATGGCGCGGGCCTGGCCATGACGGTCTTCAGTTTCGTTGGCCTGCACGTCATAAACGCCTTCAGCAGACAAGGACTTGGATTCGTAAATAATACGTTCCTTCACATTGTCGTAGAACTTCACGCTAACACGGATAGTTACGCGATAAGTTTCCACATCGCTGTTACTGTTATAGTTTTCCGGCTTATTGGAATAACTCAGCAGTACAATTTCAAAATCGGAATTTGCTTCACCGTTCACAATACGGACACCACCCGCATTCTTCTTGAACATGTCCACAACGCCAGTCCTTATGTCATTGGCAAGCACCGGATCCATGGTCTTGTCATCGACTTCATGGATATTGACGGTTCTAATATGGCTAGGCAAGGTACTGGCGGTAAAGCTGTAACAGCCAGACAAGGCGCACACAACCAATGCCAACAAGGCGGTCCATAAAACTTGTGATGTTCTCAACGATTTCAGCATACCTAAATACTAGAAAATTTAAAACTAGATGATTAATGTTTATATTGTGAACATAACAATAAAAGGTTTGTATGGGAAAGTTTTTCGTTTTCGCTGGCGCTATCGCCGCACTCGCCATTAATGCTCAGGCCATCACCAAGGTAGCCTGCGTCGGCAACAGCATTACCGAAGGCTACGGCATCTGGGACAAGAAAAAATACCCAGAGCACCTACAAGATATGCTGGGCAGCGACTACAAAGTGGAAAACTTCGGTCATTCTAGCCAGATGTTCCACAAGGCATCTAGTCAATCCTACTGGAACTCGCCTAAATTCAATGCCGCCTACGAATTCGCGCCAGATATTGTGGTCATTGAACTGGGAACAAACGACAGTAAATATTTTTACGATGGTCAAGGAAGTTCTTCCGGCTACAACTACATGTACAATCCCAGCTACAAGGATGAAATGTACAAGGACTACGAAGCCCTTATAGATACTTTCGCGCACCAGCCGCAAGCCCCAAGAATTATCGCCACTTTACAACCCTACGCACAAAATGTTGAATGGGGAATTGTCGATACGGCAATCGTTAACCAAATCAATCCATTGATCAAGGAAGTGGCCACCAAGAAAGGTGTTGCCATCATAGACTTGCATTCTCAATTTAACAAGTTGGAATGGTTGCTAGACGATGTGGTCCACCCTAATGAAACAGGAGCCAAGGAACTGGCCCAGATTATCGCCAACGGAATTCAGGGCAAGTCCGAAGCTATCACAAGTTCAAGTTCCAGCGATACTCCTATCGAATCCAGTTCCTCCAGCGAACCTTCTGTTGAATCATCATCTGGAACAGAAACTTTGGTAAAAGCACACATTGCCTCAGCAAAAATTTCAACCCAGGGAACAAACATCTTTATAGAAAACTACTCTGGAGAGATTACCGTTCTTGACCTTAACGGGAATATCGTCAATCGAACAAATTCCTTTGGCGCTACACAAATCAAGGCCAAACATTTCGGAACCTACATCATCAAAACGGGAAATGCATCTCACAAGGTTTTGATTAAATAAATCCCAAATCTTCAAAAAAGAAAGTCCATGGCAACACGCCATGGACTTCGTTTCTTAACACCCAAAAAATCCTATCTATTTAACAGAGAAGATTCTGTTGACAGAGCCGTTCTTGACAACGTACAAGCCCCTGTTCAGCTTCATTGAATTCAGCTGAGCCTGAACAGCATTCAAGCCCGAGCACTTCAACTTAGTCACAAAAGCACCCTTCATATCGTAAACGCTGAAGGTACTTTCTGTAGACTGCATCAAGGCACCCACAGCAATGCTCAAGGTGGGATCCTTCTTGTCCTCGATCTTGTCGATCTTGGTCAGCACCACATTGTCGATGAAGACGCTACCTGTAGCCAGGCCAGCATTAAAGGAAATACGGCCATTATCATCGGTGGGTTCGGTCATGGTGAATTGTATTTCGTAGGACTTCTTTTCAGTACTCAAGTCAAAGGTCTTTGCTTCGCCAAGGTAACTGGTCCAGGGATCGGTATCCTTTTCCAGATTCACTTCAAGAGTTCTGGCAACAGAACCGTATGCATCAAAGCTAAGCTTATAGCTTTGGCCCTTTTCGTAGTGCATACCCTTCTGGATCATTTGAACATCATAGGCATTGGTGCCTGTTTTTGCCACATTGATTTCGGCAGTACCGTTGGTATGCTTCAAGGAACCGTCGCCACTATGCACCGTCAAGGCCCAACCGGCAAGTTTCAAGGAATCAGAGAAAGTTCCATTGAAAACCGTATCTCTGTCGGAAGGAACAACAATCGGTTCAGCAACACCGTCCAAAGAATAGTTCTTCACAAAGTTCCAGATGTCGGAAACTTCGTTCTGGGAAGGCATGTGACCACGGCCTTCCAACTTCAGGTGCTTCACATAGACACCACCATCGCAGGGACCCCAAGTATAAAGGGTAGCCTTGTCGCCGGTGTGAGGATAGTTATTCTGGACTTCAGCCTGGGAAGGACAATTAAACTGTTTGCGATAGCTGCCCAAGTTGTTTTCAAGGCCGCTATAACCCACCACATCGTCGCCAGTTCCATGGACATGGAAAATAGGAACCGGACGCATGGCAACGCCAGCGCCACCCATCAAGTAACCAGAGCAGGGAGCAAAGGCGGCAATCCTATCGGCAATCTTGCTCATGGCGTGGTAAGAGAACATACCGCCCATGGAGAAGCCGGAAAGATAGACTCGCTTGGTATCGATTTTATAATCCTTGGCAAGCTGATCAATAATTTCAGTAACCCACTTGGTATCCTTATCACCGCTGATATCCCAAGTGCTAAAACCCGTACCGCCCCTAAGGTAAGCAACAACAAATCCAGCCGTATCGGCCACAGTTTCCCAATGAGTATTCTGCTGCTGATAATTAGGGTCCTGATCCATGCCATGCAAGGAAAGAAGCAACGGACTGTTATCGGCCACGCCAGAGGGAGCATACACATGCACATCTCTGCCCGAAACAGACACCTTCTTAAAATCGTTGATGGATTTTCCGCCGCCACCACCCCATTGGGCGAACGACATTGTTGCTGCCGCTAAAAGCAGTAAAGTTTTTTTCATTGTTCAACACTCCTAAGGGAATCCCGTCCCTACATATGTAATACGTGTAAAATAATTTATATCCAGGAGGTAGATTTTACTGCATGGCGAACCGATTTTGTGATGTAAAGGTTTACAACACACCGATTTTACATAAACACAACAGTGTCGCCGTCACTTTTCATTGTTCTATTTCCTATATTTAAGCCCGTAAATTTTATTTCATCAGAGGCATAAAATGCTTGACATTAAGAAAATCCGCGAAAATCCGGAATACTATATTGCTGAAACCGAAAAGAAGTATACGACCGTGAGCCTGCGCGATGTTCTCGCCATCGACGAAGAACGCCGCCCCCTCCTCACCGAAGTGGAACGCCTCAAGAGCGAACGTAACGCTCAGTCCAAGCTCATCGGTGAATTGAAGAAGAAGGGCGAAAACGCAGACGCCGCACAGGCCGCCACCCGCGAACTGGGCAACAAGATCGACGAAATGGACAAGAAGCTGAAGGATCTGGAATTCAAGCAGACCGAAATGCTCATGCACGTCCCCAACATCGCTCCTCGCTCCATCGAAGGTAAGGACTCCAGCGACAACAAGGTGGAAAAAGACGGTCCGATTCCTTTCGACTACTACACCAAGAACGATGACTTCGCCCGCGTCGACCACAAGACCCTCGGCGAACGTCTTGGCATCTTTGACTTTGAACGTGGCGCAAAGATCTCCGGTTCCGGCTTTCCGGTCTACCGCGGTCTCGGCTCTCGCCTGGAACGCGCCCTCATCCAGTTCTTCCTGGACGAACACCAGAAGGCTGGCTTCGAAGAATTCACTCCGCCGTACCTCGTTACCCGCAACACCATGCGCGGCACCGGTCAGCTCCCGAAGTTCGAAGAAGACATGTACCGTTGCGACAAGGATGACGACCTGTTCCTCATCCCCACTGCAGAAGTTCCTCTAACCAACCTCTACTCTGGCGAAGTCATTCCGGAATCCGAACTGCCGAAGCGCATCTGTGCTTACTCCGCTTGCTTCCGTCGCGAAGCTGGTTCCTACGGTAAGGACACCCGCGGTCTTCTCCGCCTCCACCAGTTCAACAAGGTTGAAATGGTTTATTTCGCACATCCGGAACACTCCTACGAAGATCACGAAGAACTGACCCGCTTTGGCGAAATGCTTCTCGAAAAGCTCGGCCTCCCCTACCACCGCCTCGCACTCTGCAAGGGCGACCTCGGCTTTGGTGCAGCAAAGTGCTACGACTTGGAAGTCTACGCTCCGGTGGAAAAGAAGTGGCTTGAAGTTTCTTCCTGCTCCAACTTCGAAGACTACCAGGCACGTCGTGCAAACATCAAGACCAAGATCAACGGCAAGAACACCTTCATCCACACCTTGAACGGTTCTGGCCTTGCTACTCCTCGCGTGATGGTTGGCATTTGCGACAACTACCAGCAGAAGGACGGTTCTCTCTTGATTCCTGAAGTTCTGCGTCCGTACATGGGCGGTCTCGAAAAGATCGAACCCAAGCGTTAATTAAAGTAAACTAAAGTTTCTTTAATTTTATTTACAAACTAAGCACCTGGCTCAAAATAAGCCAGGTGCTTGTTGTTTTACAAACAAATTTTTTCACTTAATTTTTTTTACCAAAATAGAAACTATGAAATTCATCACTCCTTTCTATATTTAAGGGCGGAAATCCTAACCACATCTTTAAAAGGAGTTATCATGAACTTCAAGATTATCACCCTCGTTTCTGCATTGGCCTTCACTGCAGCAGTTGCTCAGGATGACGAAGACGATTACGAAGACGAAGAAGAAGAAACCACTGAAGAAGTTGCCGAATCTAAGAAAGATTCCTCTCCTGCCCCGGTTGTTCCGGAAATGAAGGAAGCTCCCAAGGCAGAAGCCAAGGGTCTTGACGTTCTCCACGGCAATGCATACAACCTGGTCGGTAACGAAGGTGGTGCAGCTACTATCGGTAGCAACATGGCTTCTCTTTACAAGATGGCTGGCAGCAACCTTATCTACATCGAACCGTCTGGCGAACAGGGCGTCTTGGCATTGACCATGGGTGGCATCACCTTCTTTGGCGGCCTCAGCAATAGCAATGTCCAAGATTCCGACGTCGGTATCCTTACTGTCGGCGCTTCTCTCGGTGCCATGGGTTTTGGCCTTGATTTCGGTATCGACAAGAACTGGCATTCCGAAGAAACCAACAACAACGAATCTAGCACTTCCACTTATGGCGCTGGCGACATCATGGCTCTGAAATTCGGCATGAACTTTGGTGCACTCGACTTGGCAGCCAACCTCTTCTGGGTCAACTTTGCTGACGAAGAAGACACTGAAACTGCAGCTCAGGAAATCACCAACGACAGATGGGATCTCGGCCTTAGCGTAACCGTTTCCAACTCTCCTGTGGCAAAGAACATCTTCTGGTCTGCCGGTTTGGGCATCATGAAGCGTGTCAACACCACTGAAACTGAAGCTGGCAACAACAACACCGAAGTTACTCACGAAGACGATCATCTCTTGATTCAGCCCAACTTCAACGTGGCCTTCCCGATTTTCTCTAACGAAAATTCTCAGGTCCTTGCTGGTTTGAACACCCGTCTTCCGTTGCGTTTCTACGACGTGAACGACCGCTTCACCATGGAACTGTACACTAGCCCCAACGTTCTCGCTGAAATCGTACTCAACGAAAACTGGATCCTCTCTGCTGGCGCAACCTATGATTGGTGCGTATTCGGTCATAGTGGTGCAGAACAGGGTAACACCGACATTTCTGACAACTACATGAAGACCAGCCGCACCATGGCAAATGCCGGTGTCCGCTTCAACTACAAGAACCTCATTGTGGAAGCTACCGTTGCCGACGCTCTGGGCTCTTCTGCTTGGGCAGGTCTTGTTGGTCAGCTCGGTTTGTTCCTTACCTTCTAATAAGGAATTTTCCTAAAAGCATTGAAGGTGGACGAAAGTCCACCTTTTTTTATTCGAAGAATAACTAACTTTAAGATGATCTGATAAAGGAGTGAACATGAATCTTAAATTGATGTCCGTTGCCGCCAGCATCGTTCTTTCTGCAGCCGCAGCACAGGAATCATCTGAAGTGGCAGCAGCACCGGCTGAAGCAACAGCAGTTACAGAAGAATCCGCAGACAGCACAACAGTGGCTCCGGCCCCTGCAGCGGAAACACCCCTTTTGAAAGAAGAGCCAGCAACCGTAGCAACAGCAGAAGAAACTTCTCCTAATACTGAGCCACCTTCTGAAACTATGGCTGACGCAACCTCCGACACCTCCAAGGCAAACTTTGATGTTCTCCGTGGTCGCGCATACAATACCGTCCGCAACCAGGCTGCAGCATCCACCATTGCCGATCACGTGGCAAGAGCATACAGCAACACGAACCTCCCGAACGAAAACATCGTCAAGCCCCACGAAATGTTCGGTCGCAAGCTTGTGTATTTGGAACCGACTCTGGAATACGCCACCCTCGCTTTCGGCGACAAGAACACTTACTTCCTCAACTTCCAAAATACATCTGGTCTCGGAACAATTACCGCAGGTTACGCAACCGCAGCCTTCGGTATTGAAGTTTACGCCTCCATCGGCAAGACCTGGACTTTGAGTGATGCTCCCGACACAGACTACAGCGAATCTCGAGTAACCGCCGGCGACGACATCGGTGCAGTATACTCTATGCCCCTCGGAAACCTCGACCTTACAATTTCCTTGGACTGGTACACCACCTCCAACGAAGTTTCCACTACAGAAGAAAATCCCATCATCGATACCGAAAACGAACAGGATTACTGGGACATCACTTTGAAGGCTGCGGTTACCAACGCCCCGGCCAAGGAAAAGAAGTTCTCCTGGGCAGCAGGCCTTGCCTTCCTTCGTCATAACCGTACAGAAACAGTCGTCAGCGGCGACGAAGTAACAGAACGTGCAACCCTCGACTCCCGTTTTGAAATCGACCCGTTCTTCAATATCGGCTACCAAGTTCTCAAGGCAAACAACGCTCGCGTTTTCCTGGGTTTGAACACCGTTGTTCCTGCCGCTATTTACGACGACATTCAAAACAAGAACAATTACGTTCGTAAGGACCATCTCAGCGTAGGCGTCTTCACTTCTCCGAACATTCTCGCAGAATTGTCCCTGAGCGACAACTGGATGATTTTTGGTGGAGCAAACTACACTTGGAACGTTTTCTCTACCGAATACTTGTATGAAACAGAAGCAGACATCAATACCTTCGGCATGAGAACCAACCAGGTCGTTGTCAACGCAGGAGCCCGTTTCCAGTACAAGAATTTTGCAATCGAAGCTGCAATCAACGATTCCTTCTTCAACAATCCTCTTGAAGGTTTCGGCAACAGCCAGTTCCTCGCCTCTTTCGGTGGCTTCATCCATTTCTAAGGTCGGCATAACATGAAAAAGATCATTCTCGCAGCTATTTCCGCAATCGCACTTTCTGCCTTCATTGCCTGCAGCGCCGACTCCTTGGCAGCAGCAGATTCCACTTACACAGAAGGCCCCACCGGCGTTGTGTCTAACGAAAAATCCAAGGCACCTGCAACTACAAAGAACAAAAAATCCAGCAGCAGCACCGCCAAATCCTCCAGTTCTTCTGCAAAGTCCAGTTCCTCGGCAAAGTAGACCATGGTTCTCAACATTATCTGGCTAGTTTTCTTCTTTGGCGCATTCATCGCCTGCATGGTCCAATGGCTTGCATTTGGCGATAGCGGCATTTTCAACAAGGCAATCCTTGGTGCATTCGACATGTCCAAGACAGCCTTTGAAATCGCCCTTGGCCTTACCGGCATTCTGAGCCTTTGGCTGGGCATTTTGAAAATTGGCGAAAAGGCCGGTGCCGTGCAGATCCTTGCAAAACTGGTTCAGCCTCTCTTCAGCCGCCTCTTCCCGGAAATTCCCAAGGGCCATCCGGTTGTAGGAACCATGCTCATGAACATCAGCGCCAACATGCTTGGCCTGGATAATGCTGCAACGCCCATGGGACTCAAGGCAATGAAGGAACTCCAGGACTTGAACCCCAACGAAGATAAGTCCGTGGCCAGCGATTCCCAGATCATGTTCCTGGTGCTGAATGCCAGCGGTCTCACCTTGATTCCCGTAAGCATCATGACTTACCGTGCCCAGATGGGTGCAGCCAATCCCAGCGACGTTTTCCTCCCCTTACTGCTTTCCACATTCTTTAGCACTATCGCAGGCATCGTTGCCCTCAGTTTTTTCCAGAAGGTAAAGCTGAAGGATCCCATTACCGTCGCCTGGTTGGGCGGTCTTTCCGCTTGCGTTATTTCCATCATGGTTTACTTCAGCCACCTGACTGCAGAAGCCATCGGCACCACCAGTCTTTTGATTAGTGGTCTTGCCCTGTTCGGTGTTATCGTTGCATTCCTGGGCCTCGCCTGCTATCGCAAGGTTCAAGCCTACGAAGCATTTGTAGAAGGAGCCAAGGACGGATTCCATACCGCAGTGATGATCATCCCGAACCTGGTCGCCATTCTCGTTGGTGTCGCCGTATTCCGAGCCAGTGGAGCTATGGATCTTTTGATGAACGGTATTTCCTGGCTGCTGGGCGTATTCGGCATTGGAAACGACGTTGTACCCGCCCTCCCCACCGCCATCATGAAACCGCTCAGCGGTAGTGGTGCCCGCGGCATGATGATCGACGCCATGAAGACCCTTGGCCCCGACAGTTTCGCCGGCCGTTTGAGTTGCATGTTCCAAGGCGCCGCCGACACCACCTTCTACATCATCGCCGTGTACTTCGGTTCCGTAGGCGTCAAGAAGACCCGTCACGCAGTCACCTGCGCCCTCATCGCCGATGCCGTTGGCGTCATTGCCGCCATCGCCATCGCCTACATATTCTTCCCGCCGGTTTAGTAGAACTAAAATTCACAATAAAAAACACCTCGTAAATCGAGGTGTTTTCTTTTTTAAAAGCTATGTAACGCAGAATCAATGCGGGCAGTAATCATCGGTCCAGCCTCATTCGTCAAGTGGTCTCGATTATACGCCAGTGAGTCAGGATAATCGTGATTACCCATCTTATTTTCATCAAGTATCTTGAAATTCTTGTACGTCTTGGAAATATCCGCAATTTCCTGAATCAAGCTATCAGCCTGACTGCGACGGATTCCGTAACGACCAAAGGATCCCGTCTTCTTGAAAGCTGGACTCTGCGGAAAAATGACGCCAAGAACCCTCACATTTTTTTCTGCAGCAAGCTTAACAATGGCTTTTAAATTTTCAAGGTTATTGTTGCAATCTTCCGCGCGATAATCAAGCCACGTACTGTCGAAGTCAACAACAGGATCTTCTTCCCAACCAATATAAAAAGGAACATTATGCATTCCTCGATGGCGCGTATATTCCTTATGATCACTTTCATCATTGTAACTATTCAGAGTGTATTCTGTCAGGCCTTCGGGATATCCATCCTTCCAAAAATCATGATTGGCATCATATACATAGCCAGGCAGGTAAGGGGCTTCCATAGCAAAGAAATTGTTGAGCTCTTCTCGCTCGGACAAATACCATAAATCAATATCTAGAGAAACAACCACATACTTCAAATTCTTTGCATGAGGGAAAACGTAATTCTCAAATTCATATCTTGATTCATACAAGATATTCGGAATTATCGACATATTTACCGCATAAATATCCTTGCTAAACGCGTAAGGATCAGCCGCAGCCGAAGGACGAGAACTGCCAAGAATCACGGTATTGATAGAATCCTTATTCGTCCAAAAAAGTTCAAGTTTCTGACGAATCATCGAAGCTTCCATGCTAAAGCCTTCCTGATAGTAAGCACCAGCACTATCAGGATCCAGCTTTGACACCGTAGAATCCAGCAAGAAAACTTTATCGACCCACATTGACGGATGCCAAAGTTCATCGCCTTGAATCAAAGTCGTGGTACTTGAATCAACCAAGTTAACAAGAGCTATTTCACCATGAGCTCCATTAACATTCGTCAAAGAAGCAATAGCAAAATCAGAATTAACCCATTCTGTATGGTCAAAGGTTCTACCCTTCGGAGCCTTAATCGACTTAATCAACTTACCAGTACTATCGGCAAAGAAAATTCTTTCATGAGTCCTATATTTTTCACCCACAAAAGCATTCCCAGTCTTTCCTGAAAAGTCAAGGAACAAAACACGTTTAGAACCATCTTTGTTCAAAGAAACATTGCAAGCCTGGTTTCCGTTATACCATTCTGAATAGGAATCATCATCCTTATAAACACGCAATATCCCAGCACCGGAGACAGCCATTGAATAATCCGAAGCAACGCCACCATTAAAGGATCCTTCAAAAAGCTGTCTTGGCTTTCCAAATTTTTCACCTTGGAAAGAAACAACCCACGTACCATGTTTTTTCCAAGAAGATAAATCGTTATTGAGATCGGTATCGTCAACAAAGGTAATCAAGGTATCGCCATCCTGCACAATCCATCTAGGAATTGCAGCGGATTCCACATCAAGCTTAATAGCGGTGCTACCAATATTCAACCTACGCACATACAAACTTGAAGTTCCCTTCACCCCTTCGCTCTTAGTACAAAATGCAACCCATCTGCCATCAGGAGAAATTTCAGGATGGAAAACATTCATGGTATCCTGAATTTCAAATACCGATCCACCCCAATTGGCATAATCCACAAAAGCTAGATTTCCCGAGACATCATTTCTGAAAGCAAGTTTAGCCCTATAGGTGCGCATCAGGCTTTTCATTTGCGAAGTGGAAAACACAACCTGCATTCGAGATGTTTGTGCGGTTCCATTAAAATCCAGCCACACGGCATTAGGAATTGAGCCAAAGGCAAGTCTAAAGCCTACATAATCAGATTTCTTCGAGGAAGAAACGGTATACACATACCCGCGGGAAAACAAATTAATATTGGGAAGTTCGCTGAGATAACCACCCCCCTTCACAATTCGCTCACCCCAAGCACCATCCACTGCACCTGCATAATTTGTAACCGTCGTATCTTTAAAGTAGCCAAGCCAATCGTTCACAAATTCCATGGCATTACCCGCCATATCGCAAAGTTCAAAGCGGTTTTTCGGCTTAGAACAAACCTTGTGTGTTTTAAAATCGGAATTGGAAGCATTCCAACTGTTTTCGGCATTCCAGCCGGCGCTTGCCGCATAAATCCACTCAGCCTCTGTCGGCAAACGGTAGCTTTCCTTATCTGCATTAAAAATCAGATTTTCCAACAGGATACAATTACCTGCAGAATCAAATACAGCCTTGGAATACTGGTATGCTGTATCCAAATTTTCAGACTTACTGCGAGCATTTGCATAAAGTACAGCATCATAGTAAGAAATAGAAGTCTGCGGCAACATTTCATCGTCGCAGACTCCAGCTGTCTTCATCAGCGATGAATATTCACCGCAAGTCACTTCATGTTCAGATATGGAATAGGCATAGGAAAAATCAACCCTCATTCGAGGGCGTTCCTTTGCGGGAGCCGATTCATCATCCGTACCGAGAAAAGCATTTTTCCCTTTCGCATCAATACGAATCATTCCCGTATGAAGAGTATCTACGGAAAATTGAATTTCATCATTGCAATCCTTACATGACTGCGGGTCCGAAGAACACGCAAACAACAAGAATGACAGCAATGAAAAGAATAAAAATTTCACTTAGAACGGCCAGTTACCTGTGGCCTTTAAAATCAGGTTCAGAAGGTACAAGACATAGACCAGCAACAAGATGACGCCAGCGATTCGGTTAATGCGGCCATCGCCCTTACGACGGAAGCCAAGCACCAACAGAGACAAGGTCAGCATAGCCATCAACGGCATATCCCTGTAGAGAACATCTTGTTCAATATTACCCATAGGTGCAATTGTTGCGGCAATGCCAACCACCATCAAGGTGTTGAAAAGATTGGAACCGATAATGTTGCCTACAGCCAAATCATCTTCGCCTTTACGGGCGGCAGCGATAGAGCTAGCCAATTCCGGGAGGGACGTTCCGATAGCCACAATGGTAAGGCCGATAAGCAAGTCACTAACGCCAAGGCTTCGCGCAATTTCGACGGCACCCCAGACAAGGGCGCGAGAACTTGCCACCAGAAGAGCCATACCAAGAACCAGGAGTCCGATAGACTTACCCAAGCTCATGGGAGCAGCAGCCTCGTCATTCTGATCAGTCATTTCTGCGACAGCAGCGTTTTTCTTTTCCCGCCAGATATTGAATCCCATAACGCCAAAGAAAACGCACAGGAAAACAATACCGTCTATACGGGATACAGAGCCATCTACAAGCAGAACAATAGAAAGGATAGTCACCCCGATAAGCAACGGCAAGTCTTTCTTGAGAACAGATCTCTGAACGAGGATCGGAGAAATCAAGGCCGTCACGCCAAGAATCAAGGCGATATTCGCAATGTTGCTACCATAGGCATTACCTAGGGCCAATTCCGGATTGCCCTGCACAGCAGAGATTGCAGAAACAACCATTTCAGGAGCGCTTGTGCCGAAGCCAACGATTACCATACCTATAAGTAAGGTACTCATACCACAAAAGCGGGCGACGCCAACGGCGCCGTCCACAAATTTGTCTGCACTCCAGACAAGAACTATTAAGCCAATGATAACAGCAATTGCAGGAATTAACATCTGTTATTAGAGGATGTAGAAGGAAAGACCCATGGTGAATGCACTAGAGCTGTTATCGATGTTGAGGTCGTATTCATCTTCATAGAGCTTGTTCATACCGAGTTCGTAACGGATATCGAAGCTGATCAAGTTGTTCGGACGAATGGAGAGGCCGAGGAGGAGGTTCCAGTCAACAGAAACACGCTGGTCGTCTTCAATCATGTCAAACTTATGCTTGCCGGGAACGCCAGTGGTGTGCTTTGCATTTGCACCAGTGTCTTTACCTGCGCACATGTAGGAGAAGGTATCGCTCAGCGGAATGCCGACGCTAGTACCAATACCGAAGGAAACAATGGAACGGGGTCCCTTGAAGTCAAAGAGTACAGGAATGTTCAACTTGTACTGACTGATCTTGCTGGAAGTGCTGTACCAGTTATCATCGCTGGTGGAAGCTTCGCTATGTTCGAAGAGCAAACCGACCTTCAAAGCAGAAGTATAGGTGTTCAGCGGAATGGAAGTGTGAAGACCGACGCGCCATGTCATACCGGACATATCGTAGTCAAAGACATCTTCCATAAAGAAGAAGGAACCAACGAAAGCCTGGACACCAAAAGCGAGTTTCTGAGGTTCGTAACCACGATCGGTAGCAGCAGGCTGTACATAAGAGGCCTTTGCCGGAGCAGCAGTTGCCGGGCGGGATTCAACATTGTAAGTCTTGTAGGAACTGCCACCACGAACGGCAACAGGTGCGGGGGCAGCATTTTCTGCAGGAGCGGCTTCCATGACGGAAGCTTCATCAGCGGGTGCTTCAACAACGGGAGCAGATTCTGCGGCAGGAGCTTCAGCTTCTACAGCAGCGGGGGCAACGGATTCTGCGGCAGGAGCTTCAGCTTCTACAGCAGCGGGGGCAGCGGATTCTGCGGCAGGAGCTTCGGGTTCTGCAGCAAAAACGGAAGCAGCAGTAGCGAGCACAGCCATGATACTAGTAAATCGGATATTCATATAATTGTCCTCCTTTTTCAAAGTTTACGAAAAATATACAATGTTTTGATTATCAAAAACGAGCCAAAGTTGCATAAAATCATAATTTTTTTCCAAAACGGCTTTTTAAGGTGCAAAAAAAACGTTTTTTTCTACATTATCAGATATGAAACTGAATATCGTCGCTAAGGAATCTGGCAAGGCAAACGCCTCCGCCCTCTTTTTTGTAAAGCAATCCGTCCAATTTTCCGCAGTCCTTTCTGAAGAAGGAGAAATGCAGGCTGAATCCGTATTGAACGGAATCAAGGACGGAGTCTTTGAAGATCTGGAATTTCTAGAAATCGAAGGCAAACCCACTATTTTCGTGGATGCAGCGAAGGAACGCGGAATTTCCAGCCTGGACCACCTTCGCATGGCCGCATACCGTTTGGCACAGCGCGCCGCCAAGAAGCAGATTCCCATGGTAAGCATTATGCTCGCCGACGCAGCCAACGAACAGTTCAAATCCATTGCACATGGCCTCGCCTACGCAGACTACAAGTTCGATGCCTACAAGAGCCACAAGAAAGAATCTTTCCAAGTGACCTTCGAAATCATCGCCGGCGAACACGTTTCTGAATTCAAGAAGATTGCAGAAGATGTCGCTGTAGAACAGAAGGCCATCGTTCTCGCCAAGAACTTGATCAACACTCCTGCAGCTGATTTGACGCCTGCAGACTTTGTGGAACGGGCAAAGACTGTAGCAAAATATACCGACGGTCTCTCCATCAAGGTTCGCGATATGAAGCAGCTTGAAAAGGAGGGCTTCATGGGCCACGTTACCGTTGGCAAGGGCAGCTCTCGTCCGCCCTTCATGGTAACCCTCAGCTACGACGGCACCAAGGGTTCCAAGAGCCCGCGCGGATCCAAGCAGGAAAGAACTTCCGCAGACCATCTGGTTATCGTCGGTAAGGGTCTCTGCTTTGATACTGGCGGACTCTGCCTGAAACCGCCTAAATCCATGCCGGAAATGATTAGCGACATGTCTGGTGCAGCCACCACCTTGGCAGCCATCCAGGCCATCGCCACATTAAAACTCCCCCTCCGCGTAAGCGCAGTGCTTTGCCTTGCAGAAAATGCCATCGGCAACATGTCTGTTCTTCCCGGCGATATCTTTACCGCTAAGAACGGCAAGACCGTCATGGTGGACAACACCGACGCTGAAGGCCGTTTGGTTCTGAGCGACGGCCTCGCCGAAGCAGGTCTCATCGGAGCAACCCACATCATCGACCTTGCCACCCTTACAGGAGCCATGGTCCGCGCCCTGGGTTACGCTGTAACAGGTTTCTTCAGCAACGACGACGACCTGGCCCGCGCCGTGATCAACTGCGGTGAAGAATGCTGCGAAAAGTTCTGGAGCATGCCTCTGGAAGAAGAATATGCTGACGCCCTCAAGGACAAGTTTGCCGACCTGAAGAATACCGGAAGCGACGCTGGCGCAATTTCTGCAGCATTGTTCCTCCAGGAATTCCTCCCGGCAAATACCGCATGGTCCCACTGGGATATCGCAGGCACCGCCTTCGTTTCCAAGAAGTGGAAGTACACGGAATACGGTGCCACCGGCTTTGGCGTACAGACCTTGATCGAACTTGCACGCCGCATGTCCCAGGGCAGCCTCAGCAATTGCGAAGGCTCCTACGAAACGGTGTAAATTCACAATCATTCGTTTTAATCCTCGCAGTAAAATGCGAGGATTTTTTGCTCTAGGAAAAAAAAGTTACTTTTTGTGCAGTGAAAGTATTGACAAGTGCTCAATAATGCACTATATTTAAAAAGGTTAAATTCAAAACCTTTATATGAGGTGCAAAATGGACAAGTTCAATAACGAAAATGCCGAAGTTGAAGCCGGCGAAAGCAAGCGCAAGGGCCTGACTCCCCGTCAGGAAGAAATCCTGGAATACATCAAGAAGTACTCCAAGGAAAACCGTATGCCGCCTACCGTTCGTGAAATCGGCAACCGCTTCGAAATCTCCTCTACAAACGGAGTCCGTTCCATTCTCGCAGCCCTCATCAAGAAGGGTTACATCAATCGTTCTCCCCGCCTTAGCCGCGGTATCGAAATTCTGAACACCGGCGACGAAGCAGAACAGACTGAAACCGTAAGCAATACCATTGAAATTCCTATCGTAGGCCGCGTCGCCGCAGGTACCCCGATTCTCGCCGTCCAGAACCTCGAAGGCACCGTCACCATCGACCGCGACTTCCTGGCTTGCCGTTCCGACGTATTTGCACTTCGCGTCAAGGGCGACTCCATGATCAACGCAGGCATCTTCGATGGCGACCTGATTTTTGCTCGCCAGCAGAAGACTGCAGACCGCGGCGAAATCATCGTGGCCCAGGTGGACAACGAAGCTACCGTCAAGTATTACCATCCGGCAGCAGACCATGTGGAACTGCGCCCCGCAAACCCCAACTACCGCCCCATCGTAGTGAAGAAGGACAAGGACTTCTCCATCGCTGGTCGCGTTATCGGCGTGATGCGCAAGGTGAACTAAGCAAACGAACTAATCGAGCGCACCAGTACAGCGCGCGATATAGCGGATAAAATTTTCACACACACAGGTCGTCGGTTTTTCCGGCGGCCTTTTTTCATACAAATTTTCCGGCAGCTTATTTCTAAAATTTACCAGCGGACATTACTTCTCGAAATTATTCTTCATGCAAAAAAAAGGCGCCGACCCGAAAGTCAGCGTCTTCTTAACTTGTCTTGAATAGCAAGCCTTTCGGCCTAAGACTATTCACCCATATCGGCGAGATCTTCTTCAGCTTCCTTCAGATCGTCTGCATCCGGGCCCATGATTTCATCATCTTCTTCATCAAGGGAGTCACCCATGCCGCCCAGCTGGTATTCAACCTTACGGGCTTCCTTGGACTGACCGAGCTTAAGAATCATTGCACATTCTTCGCAGTAGCCGAGATGCTTGTCGACCCAGAATTCCGGGGATACCAGGTTGCGGTTGCAACGAGTACACATCTGAGATGCAGCTTCGCGTTCGAATGCGAGGTTCTGTTCTTCAAGTTCCTTGAGGATACGTTCGGTAAGTTCTTCCTGGGTTTCTTCTGCAAGGGAAATCTTGTGACGGATTGCGGAAGTGGGCTTCATTTCAAGATTCTTCATTTCAGAAGACATCTTCTTCTTGTTGGAGCGATCTTCCTGTTCGTCGATTTCAACGAACATCACAGTCTTGGAAAGCTTCTTGACGCCTTCGAGAAGAACTGCATAGTCAGCATCAAGGCCCTTCTTCGGCTTGGCGTCTTCCTTTACTTCAGGAACTTCGACAACTTCAACCGGCTTGGTTTCGTCCTTAGCCTTCTTGCCCTTCTTTTCAGCAACAGGTTCCTTGACTTCTTCTACCTTCGGTTCAACCTTGGCGGAAGCCTTCTTATCAGCCTTTACAGCCTTTTCAACCTTCTTCGGTTCTTCCTTTACAGGCTTAGCAACCTTGGCAGGAGCCTTTGCAACTTTCTTCGGTTCTGCCTTTACAGCCTTTGCGGGAGCCTTCTTTTCAACCTTCTTCGGTTCTTCCTTAGCAGCCTTGGCGGGCTTTGCGGCAGCCTTCGGTGCAGGCTTAGCAGCAACCTTTGCAGCCGGCTTTGCGGCGGCCTTCTTCGGTTCAGCCTTGGCAGGCTTTGCGGCAGCCTTCGGTGCGGGCTTTGCAGCAGCCTTGACCGGCTTTGCGGCAGCCTTCTTTTCTACCTTGGCAGGCTTTGCTGCGGGCTTAGCCGCAGGCTTTGCAGCCTTAACGTCCTTAGCAGGCTTCTTGGCTGCACTGGCAGGGGCAGTCTTCTTTGCAGGAGCTGCAGCCTTCTTGGCAGGAGCCTTTTCAGCGGGCTTCTTAGCAGGAGCCTTCTTGGCTACCGGCTTTTCCTTGGACGATACTTTCTTAGAACTCATAGGTTACTTCTTTTCCACAATTTTGATGTTAATAATGGGATCGTTCTGTTCAATGCGGCAGACAACGTCATGGCCGGAAAGCACCTTACCGAAAACAGTGTGCTTGCCGTCCAGATGAGGTTGAGCAGTATGAGTGATGAAGAACTGGGATCCATTGGTATTGGGTCCGCGGTTTGCCATGGAAATGACACCTGCTTCATGCTTCAACTTGCTAATTTCATCATCGATCGTGTAACCCGGACCGCCCTGGCCATTGCCCTGGGGGTCGCCGCCCTGGATCATAAATCCAGGAATGACACGATGGAACGTAAGTCCGTTATAAAAGCCGCTATTGGCCAAGTCAACAAAATTTGCAACAGTATTCGGAGCAGACTTGAAATCCAAATCAATAACGATCACGCCTTCATGAGTAGTGATGGTCGCCTCGATAGCCTTGATACCAGAATAATCCTTGTTAAAGACCTTTCCTTCGGCACAGCCAAGGGCAACAAGTCCACTCAACAAAGTCGCAACAAAAAACTTCTTAAAGATTTTCATAAATTCCATTGTATAAATCGACTAAGATTACCGATTTGTCAACAATATAGATTTTTTGCAGACACCATACGCTGCACATCCCCAAAACATAAGCGTTTTAGCCTATAAATCCTTATCATTTTCTATATTTGACATAAAATTAAATACGGAACCTTATGGCTCATAACGACAATATCAGAAATTTCAGTATCATCGCCCACATCGACCATGGTAAATCCACTTTGGCCGACCGTATGATCGAACTGACAAAGACCGTTTCCAAGAACGAAATGATGAACCAGCTCCTGGACGACATGGACCTGGAACGCGAACGCGGCATCACCATCAAGGCCCACGCCATCCGCATGGTATACGAACGTGACGGCAAGGAATACATCCTGAACATGATCGATACCCCGGGGCACGTGGACTTTACTTATGAAGTGAGCCGATCCCTCGCAGCATGCGAAGGCGCCATTCTCGTGGTGGACGCAAGCCAGGGTATCGAAGCACAGACTTTGTCCAACTTGTATCTGGCTATCGAAAATAACCTGGAAGTCATTCCCGTCTTGAACAAGGTGGACCTACCGGGCGCACAGCCCGACCATTTCGCACAGATGATTGGCGACCTGCTGGGTTATGACCCGGATAAGATTCCTCGCATTTCCGCAAAGACTGGTCTGAACGTGGAACAGGTTCTGGACAAGATTGTGGATGAAATTCCCGCGCCCGAGGGCGAAAGCGACAAGCCCCTGAAGGCTCTGATTTTCGACTCCGTCTACGATTCCTACCGTGGCGTGATCAACTACATCCGTATTGTGGAAGGCACCCTGAAGCCCGGCATGAAGATTCGCATGATGAAGACCGGCGGTGAATACATGGTCACCGAAGTGGGAACCTTCAGCATGCGCCGCGACCCGAAGCCGGAACTGACTGCTGGCATGGTAGGCTACGTTCTCGCCAATGTGAAGACCATTAGCGACGTGAAGATCGGCGATACCCTTACCGATGCGGCAAATCCTGCAACGGAACCTCTGCCGGGTTACAAGGATATCCTCCCCATGATCTATTCCGGTATCTACCCCATCAATCCGGAAGATTACAAGGACCTCCGCGAAGCTCTTGAAAAGTTGCGTTTGAACGATTCCGCCCTCACCTGGGAACCGGAAACTTCCGAAGCTCTCGGCTTTGGTTTCCGTACAGGCTTCTTGGGACTTCTGCACATGGAAATCGTGCAGGAACGCTTGGACCGCGAATTCAACGTGGACATCATCACCACCGTTCCCAACGTGGAATACCACGTATACATGAGCGACGGTACCATGGTGAAGATCGAAAGCCCGTCCAAGCTCCCCGACGCCAGCCGTTACGACCACATCGAGGAACCTTACGTCAAGGCACAGATCTTTACCCCCAAGGAATTCGTGGGCGCACTCATGACCCTCTGCGACGAAAAGCGCGGCGAGTTCGAGACCATGGAATACCTGGATGAGACCAAGTGCATCTTGAAGTACAACCTCCCCCTGGCAGAAATCATGTTCGACTTCTACGATCGTCTGAAGTCCGTGAGCCGCGGTTATGCTGGTCTTGACTACGCTCCCTGCGGGTACCGTCAGAACAACTTGGTTAAGTTGGACATCTTGCTGAACGGCGATCCGGTGGATGCATTCTCTGTGATTATCCACCGCGACAAGGCCCACACCTACGCCAACGCCATCTGCGTCAAGCTGAAGGATCTCATTCCTCGCCAGCAGTTCGACGTTGCCATCCAGGGCGCTATCGGCGGCAAGATCATCAGCCGCAGCACCGTGAAGGCTGTCCGTAAGGATGTGCTCGCCAAGTGCTATGGCGGTGACATTACCCGTAAGCGTAAGCTCCTTGAAAAGCAGAAGGAAGGTAAGAAACGCATGAAGAGCATCGGCTCCGTGGAAGTGCCCCAGAAGGCATTCCTCGCTGTGCTCTCCCTTTCCGACAATTCCACTGGTGGTGGCGAAGACTAATTCGCACGGGGTTAGCTTGTCTAGACTGGACAGAAAAGTTAGGCGTTTGCAGAGGCGTAACAGCCAAAGCCACGCCTTCTTTTTGTTTATAGTGCTGCTGATGTTCCTCGGCGGTGCAACGGTTATTCGTCTCTACGTCTTTGAACCGGTAAAAATCATGGATGCATCCATGGCCCCAAAGTTCAAGGAACAGTCCATCGTATGGATGTGCAAACTACCCTATTGTTTTTCTGGTTTGACGGACCAGGACATCGTTTGGGCAAAGCTCAAGTCCGACGAGACACAAGTGCGCAGCATTCTCGCCATGCCGGGAGACACCATTGAAATTTCGGACAAAGGAAGAGTCGTTTCCGCCCACAGAAATTTCAAGTGGAAAAACGAAGACGCATTTATCCAGAGCAGAGCCATGTACGTTCCCAAAACGGGCGACACATTGGTCTTTAGCGAATTGAACGACGTGGAACAGGATTACGTCATAGCCTACCTTCGCGACAAAGGCGAGAACGTCCTTGTAAAAACAACCTTGTGGCAAGGCGGCAGAGAAATCAGTCTTGATCGAGTGGGATCCACCAAGATTGCCAATCGCCAAGTCAGCCTAAACGAAATCGACTTCTTACCTTGGCAGGACCGCTACCTTATCGAAGAACAGATCCGCCAAAGCGAACCTGGCAACGCCCCTATTAAATTGAAACGTCAGCTATTCTATGGCGAAATCAAGAAGGTTGCCGCTACCGATAAAAAGGATTCTACAACTTCACAGGATTCCACAGCAACACAGGATTCCTCTGTCGTAAAAGACTCCGGTGCAGTTGCGATAAAACAGGATTCAGTCAGCGTAGACACGGCACAAATATCCCAGGCACACAATAGCCAGAGTGTTAAAGTCTACGGAGCACAAATCAACGAAATCGTAATCGAAGACGACTGCTATTACCTTATCTGCAAAAAGGGTTCCAACTGCCCGGACTCCAGAGAACTCGGCTACTTCAGAAAGGACCAGCTCATCGGAACCCATGTGGCATGGCCCGACAAAATCAAGGAAAACTTCATCGAGCCGGTGATGAAACGAGTTCGAATCGTAACGACATTGGTTTCCGACACATGGACTCACGCAACAAAATGGGCAGGCGATAAAATCGACCAGGTCAAGGAATGGTTCCAGAAAAAAGAAGAACCAAACGAATCTGCACCAGAAGCAAATATCGACGCCATCGAAAAAAGCTACAAGCAAATGCAAAAGAAATCAAACAAGAAGCCTAAGAACTAATCTTTGATTTCAATAAATCGAAAAACATTTTATAAAAAAAATGACCTGCTCAATGAGCAGGCCATTTTCATTTTCGTTTATCCGAATTAGTCCAGGGTGTGAACCAGGAGACCGTCACGGAGCTTCGGTTCGAACCAGGTGCTCTTCGGCGGCATGATTTCGCCAGCGTCGGCGATGTTCATGAGCTGATCGAGAGTGGTCGGGTACATTGCAAATGCGCATGCGCATTCACCGCTATCCACGCGCTTGACCAGTTCGCCAAGACCACGGATACCACCGACGAAGTCGATGTTCTTGGAGGTACGCGGGTCTTCGACGTCGAAGAGAGGCTTGAGGATGAGCTTCTGGAGGAGAGCCACATCGAGGCTATCCACAGGGCCCAGGTTCTTCAGATATTCAGCCTTGAAGGTGCAAGCATACCACTTGCCGCCCATGTAGAAGTTGACCTGGTTCTGCTTTGCCGGGCTCTGCATTTCTGCGAGAGGAGCAATGTCGAAAACCTTTTCCATTTCTTCCATGAGCTGTTCCGGAGTACGGCCGTTCAAAGTCTTGAGAACACGGTTGTAGTCCAAGATCTTCAGCTGAGTGCTGGGGAACAAGATGGCGAGGTAACGGTTGAATTCTTCGTCACCAGTGTAGGTGCCAGCCTTCTTGGCTTCTTCGGCACGGTAGCTAGCGGCGCGAGCGCCAGCTGCACTACGGTGGTGGCCATCAGCGATGTAGCTAACAGGAACAGCTTCGAAAGCCTTACGGATGGCAGCAATCTTGGCGTCGTCTTCGATAACCCAAACGGTGTGGCCAAAACCATCGGCTTCGGTAACGAAGTCGTAGGTCGGAGCGGTCTTGATGACATCAGCCAACAATTCAAACTGGCCTTCGTCGCGGTAGGTCAGGAACACCGGACCGGTGTTGGCGTTGGTACCGAGCACATGGCGCAGACGGTCTTCTTCCTTATCGGCGCGGGTCAGTTCGTGCTTCTTGATGGTGCCGTTGAAGTAGTCTTCGGCAGGAACGCAGCAAACCAGGCCGTACTGTTCACGACCGTTCATGGTCTGACGGTAGATGTAAAGGCAATCCTTCTTGTCGTGGGCAATGACGCCGTCGGCAATCATCTTGTCCAGATTTGCACGGGCATGTGCATAAACCTTAGGATCGTATGCGTCCAAGGAGTCATCCAGTTCCAATTCGGAACGGGTAACACGGAGGTAGGAGTGAGGAAGGCCCTGAGCCATTTCCTTGGCTTCAGCGCGGTTCATCACGTCGTACGGCAGAGCGGAGATGTTCTTGGCTTCAGCGGGATCAACCGGACGGAGAGCCTTGAACGGATAGATGTGCATCATAGGTTTCTTTCCTTTGTGAGCTTCTTTGATTAAAACTTCGTCTTCAGCAATGAGATTGTGAATAAATCCTGTTTTCTTCGCCAACCACTTTTTACGGCGATGGTTTACAATGACATAAGCTAGAATAAAAAAGATGACTCCACCGATGGCAGCCACAATTGTGATGCCAATAAGGAATGCAATCAAGTGGTCCGGGGCGTTTTGTGCCAAATTTTTAATGACCGTAACGCAGTTCTTAAAGGACAAGCCTTCCATTTCAGACAAAAAGTCAAAATTGATCTTGTCCGGGTCAATAATCTTGCAGCCGATATAATAGCCCGCGGGATAGTAAATACCGAACTGGGTAAAGGGATTTGCCACAAAGGAGGCTACGACACCAGGAACCTTGGGGAGCTTGAACATGGCGCAGAAGGCCACAGTCAAGAGGATTGCCACGCCGATGGTGGGCCAAATACCGATGAACACGCCTGCGGCAACAGACCACGCTACACGAAGGGCGTCCTGATTCTTGGGAAACATGCGATTGTAATAAATACGGCTCAATCGCTTGTACTTTGGTTCTTTCTTTTTTCTTCTCGGTAATTTATCCAATACGCTCATACGGGGGCAAAAGATAGCAAATTTTTACATTCGGTATATGGGTTAACCCTTGTTGTCTCAATAAATAGTCAAAAACGTGCATTTTGCTACATTTACAACTATGAAGCATTTGATTTCGAAAGAAGGTTTTGAAAAGTTCAAGGCGGAATGGGAACAGCTCAAGTATGTGGAGCGTCCCGCCATGATCAACCAGGTTCAGGCTGCTGCTGCCGAAGGCGACCGTAGCGAAAATGCCGCCTACACCTATGGCCGCATGCGAGTTCGCGAAATCGACCGCCGCCTCCGTGAACTGGACCGCATTTTGGACGGAGCAAAAATTGTGGAAAATGCCGCCCCGGAAGATGGTTCCATCAAGTTTGGTGCCACCGTCAAGATGAAGGACATCAAGACCAAGCGCGAACGCGTCTACAGCATCGTCGGCGAAAAGGAAATCAACCCACTGGAAGGCAAGATCAGCATGAAGTCCCCCGTTGGCGAAGCCTTGATGGGCAAGAAGCAGGGCGAACAAGTGCAGGTACAGGCGCCCCGCGGAACAATCACGTACGAGATTCTTGAGATTAATTATTAAAAGCAGCGAGGTCGGCCTGCGGCCTAGAGGCTCGAGGTACGAGGTAAAAATCGAACGTCGCAAAAATAAGCTCGCTTATTTTTATCTTGTCCTCGCTTGGCGGGGATGACCGAGATGCACCATCAAAGCAACGAAGTTGCTCATTCATAAATCATAATTCATAATTAGAATTGTATGTTTATCGATTCCCATTGCCATTTGGACGCTTACGAAGAATACTCCAACGAGTCGCTGGACAGCCTTTTTGCACGTCTGCAGGCCGCTACGGATGCCGCCCGCAACGCACAGGAGGATGCCGCCCGAGGAGAAGCGCAAAATAGCGCCGCCTTCCCTATCCCGGATTTGAGCAGTCAAAAAAGCTGGAGCAGTTCCAAGTCCGACGCGCCGGACCCCAACGTGCGTATGCCCGAGGCATTCATCCACGTGGCATGCGATCCGAAGGATTTGACCCGAGGCGTGGAACTCATCGAGAAGTACAGTTTTGTATACGGTGCCTTCGGGATTCATCCGGAGTATGTCAGCGATACAACACCTGAGGACGAAAACCGCGTTGCAGAACTTTTGAAGCACCCAAAGTGCGTCGCCTGCGGCGAAATCGGCCTGGACTATCACTACGGCGCCGACAAGAAGCACGAACAGTGCAAGCTTTTTGAACACCAGCTGGGCATCGGAATCGATTCCGGAAAGCCCCTGGTCTTCCACCTGAGAGAAGCAGATGACGACGCCCTCGCCATCCTTCGAAATGCTCAGCTCCACGGCAGAAACATTCACGTCCATTGCTTTACGGGCACTCCCGAATTCGTGGAAGAACTGTTGGCCTTAGACGCCAATGTGTTCATCGGCTTTACGGGAATCGTCACCTTCAAGAGTGCCCAGAACGTCCGCGACGCAGCCGCTCTGGTTCCCTACAACCAGATTCTTCTGGAAACGGACTCTCCCTACATGGCACCCGTCCCCCACCGCGGAAAGACATGCCATTCCGGATTCATTCCCTACACCGCCCAGATGCTTGCAGACATCAAGAACATCCCTGTGGAAGAACTCTATAGGCAGTGCCGAGAAAACACACGGAACTGCTACGGAATTTAGACTCAAGGACAATATCCAAAATCCATTAAACATTCAAAAAGACTCGGCAAAACCGAGTCTTTTTCTTTTTAAACTTTTGTATGGATCTTAAACCTTCGCGACTTCTGCAGGAGCGTAATGCTCCTTCAGGTAACCAAGCGCCAACTCCGGCGGCAAAGGCTTGCTGAAATAGAATCCCTGAATCAGGCGGCAGCCTTCATCCTTCAGGAAGTTCAACTGCTCTTCGGTTTCAACACCTTCAGCAATCAAATCCAGATTCAAGGACTTGGCAATACCGATCACCATTCGGGCAAAGGCCGCATCTTCTTCATCCTCAGCCACGTGGTCCACAAAGGACTTGTCCATCTTCAAGGTATGAATCGGATAACGCTTCAGATAAGACAAGGAACTATAACCGGTGCCAAAGTCATCGATGGAAATCTGGAGACCCATGTTGGACAAAGCCTTCATGATTTCAATGGTCTTTTCAGCTTCGCACACAGCAGTGTATTCCGTAATTTCCAGTTTCAAATTTCTGGGATTCAGGTTTGTTTCCAGCAAAACCTTCTTGATGTCGTCGACCATGCTGTCCATGGCAAACTGCTTTGCAGAGAAGTTTACAGCCACCTGGATATCTTCAAAACCAAGATCCACCCACTGCTTTGCCTGAATGCAGGCCATACGCAAAATCAGTGCACCCATGGGAATGATCAAGCCAGTATCTTCGGCAATAGGAATAAATTCCGCCGGAGAAATATAACCCTGTTCAGACTGTTTCCAACGGACCAATGCCTCAAAGCCAGCAATACGGTTGCCCTTGGTAATATCGACAATGGGCTGGTACATCAGCACAAATTCCTGGGCCTGGATCGCACGGCGAATTTCAAATTCAAGCTTGTAAAGCTTCATGGCCTTTTCACGGATGCCACCGCTAAAGAACTGAATGCCACCATGGTTCACGCTCTTCTTCATTTCGCGAAGACTTGCAGTAGCGTTCGCCATAACATCTTCAACGCAGTCCACATCTCGATTCAAGGCCACAGCCATGGACACGCTGATGTAAAGATCACGGCCCTCAATCTGCACGGGCATCTTGACCGCATTGTGAATGCGGCGGACCAGCGGCAAGACTTCAGAGTCTGAATCCTTGCTTTGAAGGTTGTGAAGGACTACAGCAAAAACATCAGGTCCGATTCGTGCGATGGTATCGGTAGGACGGCACTGGGCCTTAATGCGGTCAGCCACAATACGCAACACGGAGTCGCCAACATTGATGGAGTAGGACGTATTGATTGCGCCGAAACTATCAATATCCAGGAGGGCTACGGCAAAAACATAATCCGGGCGCTGCAAGGCAACATCTACATCAATCTTCAGTTTTTCCAGGAAGAACTTTCGATTGTACACACCCGTGAGAGCATCCCTATAAGCATAGAAGTTCTGCTTTTCAGAAGTCGTATGATCGATACATTCATTGATAGCACCCACAATACGAACCGGGCGGCCATCTTCACTCTTCTGGACGTTACCAGTAATCTGAACGCGCTGTTCATTTGCGGAAGCACTCTGCAACAAGGAAACACGAACAGAGAAGTATTCACCATTCTCAAGAGACGTATTCAAGGCATCCTTGAAACGGAGCCAGTCACTTTCAAGAATATGGGTCTTCAGGAAATCAAACGAGTCGTCCACCTTCAAGGGATCAGCAAGCAAAAGTTTGGCAGCTCTTTGAGACCAGTACACCTTTCCTGTCGCCACATCAAAAGTCCAGAAACCGCTGGATGAAACATCAACCATCATCTGGAACAGTTCGTCCTTTTCCACCAGGTCCTTCTGGAAATCGCGGATCGGCAAGGCGCTGGTAGGCGGAGGCGGGACAAGGTCCACATCGTCACGCATCTTGCGGCGACTGCCAATAATCGGGAAGCGATATGTAATGGCGACAATAATCAGGAAAACATCCGCCATGGCATAAGGAACCACAAAGGCGACGTTATGGGAACTCTGGATAATTTCGGGGATGAATGCGGCAAAGAAAACCCCTGCAAACAAGAGCAGGAACCTCAAAATTTTCTTTTCGTCAAATAAACGCATGTATAAACCAATCCCTATCCAATCAATAATATATGATATATCTCACTTAATGCAACAAAAAATTTTCATTTCCTAAAAAAAATTGTAGATTGTCATACTTTTACGACGAACAAACGGAACAAAGAACCACAAAAAAAAGGAAATTATGACCACGATCCTTTTTCAGGGAAAAACACCCTAGACAAAAAAAAGCCCCAGGCCGTATGGCTTGGAGCTTTTTTATAGTGCCAGAGGGACTCTAGCTGCTACAATGTAATTAAACAAACACACGTACATCAAAGTTTAATTTTTACCGCGTTTTTATCGGCTTTTATTTCTCTTTTGATGTTGTTAGATTAATTACAATCTATTTTTAGTCACAATATTGTCACACACGTTTTGGTCACACAAGAGGTAGCGCCATTGAGTAAGGTCACAAAAACCCATCGCGTCACAGTGTACAAAAGACCCATGCCAACGGGAAACATATTGTTATACTACAACTATACCGTAGATGGCAAGCGTTTTCGCGAAGCCAGTGGGCTTTGGCTGATACCAGTCAAGACGTCCGCGGACAAGGCTAAAAATACAAACACAATGCGACTAGCGGAGGAAGTCGCCAGGCAAAAATCTGCCGATTTGGACGCCGCCGACAACGGGATCCAGCAACAAATTGAGAACACCCACATCCTTCTGATCGACTACATCCAGAAGACCATCGATGGCTACGACAATTACGAGTTCGTCAACAGCCGAACCAGCCTAATTTCACTCATCAGGGAATTCAAGGAATTCACCCGCGTTGTCGACATCAACAGGACTTGGTACGCCGAGTTCATTCAATTTCTATTCAACAAGGGGCACAAGACTAACACGGTCTGCGGTCGCTGCAACATTATCAAAGCTATCCTGCACAAGGCTCAGCTTGACGGCATAATCAAGCAACGACCAGACTTTTCTGGGCTCACCCCGACGCCGGAGCCCGGACAGCGCTGTTTTTTGACCATTGAAGAGCTAAGAAAGATGGCCGCAGCCGACTTCCCCTCCAGACTGAAAAATCCATTCTTATTCGCCTGTTTCACGGGTCTACGATTGAACGACGTAAGGTGCCTGAAATGGTCCGACATCCAAGACGGAATCATTTACCTGAGACAGCACAAGACAAAGCAACTTGTACAGGTACCCATCAGCAAGAACGCCGCTCAATTCATGAACGCAAGGACTTCAGATGAGCGAGTTTTTTACGACTTCCCCACTTGTGAAACCTGGTACGGGTCCAAAATCAAGCAATGGGCAAAGCTGGCTGGCATCGAAAAGAACGTCAGTTTCCATGTCAGCAGGCATACGTTTGCGACCCTGACACTAGGTAACGGGGCTGACCTTTTTACGGTCAGCAAGTTGCTCGGACACACCAAGATCACCACCACACAGATTTACGCCAAGGTTCTGGATGAGGGGCGTCGCAAGGCCGTCGACGCAATTCCTGAACTTTAAGGAGCGTTGTTTAGGCGCGTGAAATTATCTGGATCCACGGGTAACGAACGTGATTTAAATTTTGATTTATTGAAGCAACCAACGCAAATCCGGCAAAAGGCATGTACACACCTTTTGCATTCAGGCCATTCAGGTTCCATCAGACCTCGCTGGTTATTTCCAGGACCGTTCCGCAATTCTTGACTAGCTGCTTGAACGCCTCGGTGCTGTTTGATAGTTTGTTGGTCACAAGGCTGCAACCGTTCCCAACCAAAATGCACCCGGCGGACTCAGTGGACGCGTTATTCCCAGGATGAATACGGATTCCCCTAGAAGGCGGAACCTTGGCATTGTACAGGAGTGGCACATTGCTGTTCAGTTTCGGGGTAAACTTCGGGGAATAGCCAACCTCCACGTCATAGGCTCCTTCCGGAATCAAGGTCTTTGCGTTCTCAGCCGTAAAGTAAGTACCCCCGACGCAGTCCAACAAAACGCCAAGAACAACCTTGGACGTTTTCTTAAATCGAATAAGCTTCATCGTTTTTCCCTTTCAATGATGGCACCCACATAGTATCTATGCGGCCAACGTTCGCATAGCACCACTCGGTCTTCTTTGGAGGACCGTACCAGCTGTGAGACGATCCTACGGCAAATTCAACGAGCCAGGATTTCACTGGGCTGTACTTGCAGACGTCACGCAGGAAATAACGCAGTATTCGGTTTGTCGGCTTGAAGGTGAGCGACTGGCCGTAGCCGAGTGCGTCGTGCATCAGCCAGGCCACCCTTTCGTCAATGGAGCCCAGGTTCGGTACATAGCGGTCCACGATTTCAGGGCCGCTGCGTCCGTCAAATATGAAGCCGGCCAGGGTCTTCACGTGGAGGGTGCCGACGTCGGTCTTGACGACAAGGTGGATAGGCTCGTCCAGGTTATAGCGGCGGGCCTCCTTGCGGGTGGTCTCCAGCCCGGCGAGGCACTCGCGACCGGGTTCGCTGTCCACGAATTCGTAGGACAGGACCATCTTCATCTTCATAGGTTCAATCAGCGCGTTCTTCATGAGTCCCTCCGCGTAATGTCCTTTAAGGTCTCGCAAGGATGGACGATTTCCTCCGCATCCTTGTTAATAACATGGAAGAGCCGACAAGAAATCCAGCCCATAACGTAGGCCACAACGCCAAGGATGACCATAAGGATGAGCAAGCCCACGTCAATCATTTAGTTCCTCCCACTTGCAACTTGCCGTCAACGAGCAACTTGATTTGCGTTGTAAGTTCAATGAGTGTCTTGTCCACACGTTGAAGGTTTGCACTCAATTCCTTGGTGTTTGCGTCAAGTTTGGAATCGGTGCGGGCTTGCTCAATGGCAAGCTGCTGAATTTGGCGTTCATTGTCCTTTGCTTGGTAGCAACCATAGCCTCCAAGCAAGAGAGCGAGGAGTGCTATGGCAGGGAACAAGCCATATTTCGAAGCGATCTTTGAAAGTGTTTCAAGCATATTGTACATCCGTTTTTGAGTACCGTTGTTTAACACCAAATGAATAAAATTTTAAGCTTGCCGTATCTGGAAGAAAAAAGTTTGTAATTTTGAACTACCTTGCAATCTTTTCTGCAACAAGCAGCACTACCACGGCCACGGAGCCACCTATCATTATGTAAGGCACGAGCTTGTTCAAATCAGTACGCCATTTCCCGAAAGTTGTCATACTGGGCGATGATGGCTGCAGTGACATGGGACAGCTTGTTCTTGTCGGCGAACGCAACCATAGGGGCTACAAGACCATTCCTATCTACCGAGTTACCATGGCAAGTCACCCAATGCTTCACCCCTACGTACCATACGCTCAGTGTCTCGTTGTTAATTACGACAGTCTTGCCAGTCAACCGCATAGAAAACTCGGCAGAGTCATTGTATGTCGGGGTCCAGTACCCACAAAGGCCGAGCTTGTTTTCGTCATCATATTTTTCCACCAGGAAGACGCCCACAGGTTCGCACCCGTATGATGTAGCCACGAGAAACTCGCCATTCCACTGTACTGGGTTGTCGCGCTGTGAACCTGGTGTGAAGTAGTCAAAATATGTACCACCAAGGTAGCCTCCCGTGACTGGCACGGCAATGCCTGCGCTTTTGTCTGCCTGGGATGGCGTATACGAACGCCGATGAACCTTCTTGTCCCAGGCATCGTATACAATACCTTTGCCAAGTTTATCAGTCCTATAGTTATTGTTTGCCAATGCAAACGAGACTGCGCTCCAGTCCTTTGGTGCGAAAGCCCCTGTGAACTGGTTGACAACCCACACGCTTGATGCACCAATGCAGTTTTTTATCAAGTTGTTGCTGGAGTTGTTTTTGTCAAGGTAGTAGTATGGGTAATAGTCGAAATATCGGTTTCCACCGGGTACTACGTCCATATAGTCGACATAGCAGCATATACTCTTGTCTTTCTTGTAGAAGAAAGACTCACTTCGCTTGCTATAGGTATATCCAGGACGACCCCCACCTACATATACGATTTCACCATTGCTCGCTGACATTCCAGTGTTAGGGTCGATGACTCCGTTGCCAACAACTTTGTACTTGTGACCTGGGACAAGGTCCGTGTTGTTTCTCACCATATTGGCAAGTTTTGTGTAGGTCGCGTTCCCCTTGTCTACAACCGAAGGACTCTCCCATTCATCCGAAGATATATTTCCCGAATGCAGTATTTCGGGTTCATAGGTCACAATAGATGGAGTCGTGGACGTGGATTGGACACTCCTCAATGCCCATCCCGTATCGCTCCACAGGTTTGTACACTGTCTCAGGATACAGCCTCGGTCCCCGTTAGTCTTCCAAATCATATTACACCACCACAAAGCCGCAAGGCTTGAATTGCCCGTTTTCTTGGTATATGGGTGTATTTCCTGCACCGACGTCGCCTCCACTCCATTCTGACCATCCGTCAGTATCGTGAAGATGACGCACTCTAATTACGCTACTTTCATCCTCAAAAGCAATCTGCATACCGTAATTTCGAGTCCACGGGATACTTATGACAAACCCGTCTGTAAACGGAGACTTTGTTTTGTCAAAATTTGAACTTTTATCTTCGAAACGATATGCAGCAATATAAGCGGGGCCTACACCTCCAGATGTATCGGACGAAACATTTAGATTAAACTGTTCTGCATGCTTATCTGTAGTAGCGCCAGTAAAAACAAGCTTATCCTTAATTTGAAGCTTGTTCGAACTTCCTCCAATATCGACATCAGTGCTAGTGAGTTTTCCTTTGATGTAATTATCAAAGAACTCTTGCAACGTGTAGTACCATCCATTGCTGAAGTCTCCGTTGGCAACGAACATCTGCTCACCATCTTCGGGTTTGGTGCCATTTATGAGTCCGCGTGCAAGGTTGAGGAACGCCTCCTTCGTAGTAGCCTTGCCTGTTCCGCCTCTTGCGATTGGCAACGTGCCTGCGTTGATGTCGCTGGCATCGTGGTTGTGACTCTTTAGAGCAAACGTGTCCTTCAATTTGGCCCACAAGGTCTGCAGGCCATCAAGGTTGAGGTATTTAGCCATCTTGTAAAACCTCCGCTACGTGGTTAGGTCAATGCGCCGATTTCTTCGTCGGTGATCGCAGTCATCTTCGGCTCGTAGGTGTTGCCCGTGAACTCCTCGGTTGCCACCTTCTTGGAGCCACTATACAGGCATCCGTCAGTACCGACGTAGGCGGTGTCGTGGGAGTAGGTCTGCGGGTTCGCTGCCTGGCTTGTCGCGCCGACCAGGAAAATCTTGGAGCTGGTATCGGTAGAGCCTGCGGTGTTCTTGGTGTCGTGGTCGTTGTCCTGCTGGGTGAACGTGAAGGAGGTGCCGTCAAGACGGGTGGCCGTGAAGGTGGTTCCGTTACGGCTGATGTCCACGATGGGATTGTTGGCCGCACGGTCAGTTCCAAGGAGCTGGTACTGTGTTCCATCGTACATGAGGTACGCGATGTCGCCTGCGCCGATTACGCCAGCCGCGATGGCCGCACCCTTGTTGAAGATTGCCTTCGCGCCCTTGGAGTTGATGTTCAGGGTTGCGTTGGCGTCCACTGCATTGGTGAACTTGACCGCAACCACACCGCCCTTCACAAGTTCGTAGTTGGTGAGGGAGCCAACCTTTGCAGCCGTGCCGGTTGCGGTGCTGCAGGTTGCATAGCCCTGGCCGAGTTTCTCGTTCGTGTATGTGGTGTTGGAGTCGGGTGACCACAGGCCAGCGGAGGTTACGCCGACGATATGGCCCTTGGCGTCACGTTTCAGTCCGGTCACAACCTGGATGAGGCTTCCGCTGGATGCAGTGGGAAGCTGGGTAGCGGAGCCACCGGACGCGTTGATTGCAGCGCTTGTGTCCTCGGCGGGGGTGTAATGGTTGCCGACGCTAGTAACCTTGGTGTCGGTGTTGGGGTTGGCGGGGATCTTGCCGGAGGTTACGGACACCCCTACAACGTGGCCCTTTGCGTCCCTCTTGAGCTGGACACCCTTGACGACGTCGATGGACCATGCAGCGGTCGCTCCAGTGGCACTTGCGGAGAGCTGCGCGTCGGAGTCCTCTGCCGGGGTGTAGTGGTTGCCTACGGATGTCACCTTGGTATCGGTATCGGTGAACACGGCGTTGGACGGGACGCTCTTGCCGATGGTGAGCCCGCTGTCCTTGATCTTCTTGCCGGTGGTGCCGTCGAACACAGCGACGCGTGCATCGGTTGCACTTGCAGGGCCGATGACTACGCCGTCGAGGTTGCCCTGGATGAAGTCCCAGCTTGCGGCGATGGTTGCGTAGTTGTTGGCGGTTGCAGCGGCGGTGTTGTCGGTGTTACAGATGAGCATGTCGCCGATTTCGACGGCCACGCCATCGATGAAGCCCTTGGTGGTGACCTTGTATGTCCATCCCTTGCTTGCCGCAGGGGTCAACGAGCCGTAGCCTCCCGTACCCTTGGCTGCGCCAGCGAGGGTGCCCTTGTAGACCATGGCGTCAGCCTCCGCCATCTTGTCGGAGATGGCCGTGTTGACCCACGCGGTCGTAGCAATCTGCGTGGTGTTCGTGCCAGCGGCGGCTGTGGGAGCGGTAGGCGTGCCAGTCAAGGCAGGGCTTGCAAGGGGGGCCTTTTGGCCAAGGTGAGTGGTAAGGTTTGTGACCTGGCTCTCGCTGATTGCGATGTTGCCATAGGTAACCTTGCCGTCCTGATATCCGGTCACGGTCTTGCTTGCGCTCGGGCTGTTAGCCGTCACTCCGTTGCTGATGAATGTCTTTACTTTGGACCAGAAGGTCTGCAAGCCGGAAAGGTCTAGGTATTTTGCCATGGTTTGTTTTTCCTTTTGTGTTTAAAATTCTACGAGAACAGGGCCTCTATGTCGATGTCAGAGATTGGCTGCGGGTGGTTGGCGAGATATGCCATGGAACCCTCGTCGGTTTCGTTCCAGTCGGTCTGCGGAATCAAGTCGATACGGGCGTTGAGCGCGATGTCCTCCTGGATTCTCGCGTCTGCCTCGGCAGAAATCGCTTCGCTCACTTCCTCGCCTGTAACGAAATCGCCGGTCTTTGCCTCCAGGGCCTCGATAGCCTCGCGAAGCTGGTCGTCGTACAGCTCCCTTGCGTCGGACTCCTTCTTGATCTCGGCGTCCACCTCGTCCTTGGTGTATGCGCCCACCTGGGCTGCGGTCACATTGTGGGGGTTGTCCCGGTCGTTTACGTGGGCGGCGAGTTCTTCGGCAACCTTGGCCACGGACGCGGAGACCTTCTCCACGTCCTGCTTGGTGGCGTAGTCGCCGAGTTCAAGGTGCAGGAAAAGCTCCCATTCGGAGCCGTTGTAGCGGACAAAGTCCCCGGCGACAACATCAAGCCAGTCGGCGTTCTCGTTCCGGATTGTTCCTGAATCAAGGCAGGTCCAAATGTCACCTTCCTTCATATCGTCCATCGCATTGATTTCCGCGATGGTTGCGGAGCCCTTGAATACAATAGCCGATCCCTTGTCAATCGCGGCTGCGATGACCTCTGCGACGTTCTTTAGCGCCTCGTCGCGCGTGACGGGAGGGTCCACCTTGGCGTTTTCATTGCCAACGCGGATAAGCCCCTCGGTCAAGAATTCAACTAAAGATTCGGACATTTATCGCTTTGCTCATTAGGGGTTGAGTTCGGTCCAGCCGCTACCGGTGTACACGTAGAGTTTGAGTACATTGTAGGAGTTATTTGCAAATGCAAAAGAGCCGGTTTGGACGCCGTCTGTCGGAAGCTGGCTTGCGCTGGAGTAAAGGCCGGTAGACCAGCATCCTCTTACCTCTCCGGCTTCTATGACGTCAAACGAGGCGCCGCCTGCGTGCAGCTGGTCAGTCACTTTAAGGGAGTTCTGAATTTCCATTCTACCGGTAACGGCCATATCGTTCTGAACGATGGTCTTGACCTTGGAACGGACCTCTCCGTCCTTGACCACGAATTTTCCGTTAATAACATTAAGAAGGTCGGACACCTTTACAGAAGCTGCTTCAATCTGTGCCGTCTTCACGTGTCCGGAGCCGATTTCCGTGTTTACGGAAGTTCCGTCGGAATTTTCAAAAGCAATACCATTGTCGGAAATTTTAAGACCGTTTCCTTCGGAATCCTTGACTATTACGGACTTGTCTACATTGACGTTTCCCATCACGGACGCGTCGCCTTCAAATGTCACTGAATCGGTAAACGAGAACTTGTTTCCTTCGTTGAAACCAAAGGAAATGCCTGCGGAGCCTTCCGGGTCGTAGATACTGAAGGTTCCTTCGCGGCTATCAATTTCAATGGTATAGCCACCCTTCATCTTGATCTGTCGCAGCAAACCACTAGACATCGCCTGCAGCACAAGTTCCAGGACAGCTCGCAGCACTTGTCCATCATCATTTTCAGACAGAGCCATTCCAGCCTGTTCAACGATGTTGCAAAGCTCTCTCTGGATGGTATTGAACCAGGCAGCATTCAAACGGGTAGCTGGCAGGCCCGATTCCGGGACACCATCAGTAAATTCAGAATTAACAGCAGTATCTGTATCAATTTTATGCATAAGTTACCCCTTTTCTCCATAGGCATACAAACATCTTGTATGAGACGGAATCGATGCATTGATTAACTTTTCAAAAGCAGCCTTTTCCCACCAGCGAAGTGGCTTATTACACTCCGTTTGACAGTTAAAAAATCCCACATCACTCAACGGGATATTCTGCTTAATCATCCAATAAAAGTTGAGGCGTTCCGGAGTATCTTGAACGCCACCAAAACGTTCTGGATTTTTCCAATACTCATAGATTTCAACATCCATACCGAATAGCGCAGCGACCGACTTAAAATACGGAATAGTACAGTCACCCTTTTTACAGGCTTTTCTATAAACTTCAAGTAACCTCTTCTTCGATTGTTCGCTGTCGCTCCCTTCGTATTCAACGCCTTCTTCCGGCAAGCGGTACTCCGATTCAAAAACAGCAACCGAGTCTGTATGTGTAGGCGAAACATTTTTCCTATAAGCCGCTATCAAGCGATAAAGTTCTACAACTGTCCCCGCAATCCCAAGCATCAGACGACTAAATAAACCATCCGAACCTTTGTACCAAGAAAAGCCACGTGGCAAAAGTCCCAACAAAGACTGGCAGACATTCTGTTTAAAATCACTTTCCGGATGGTCAGCCACATTATCCAGAGCCAATCTTTTCGTATCATCCGTCACATCAACTTTTCCAACAAACTCACGATTTGCACCGGAGCCGCCCACATAAAGTTTCAAAATTCCCACTGTTTTGGGGGCCATCACCTGAATAAAACCATCGTCATAGTCATAGACAACAGCTTCGGAATCACCAAACCACGCTTTAGTACTGCCCGAGAAACCAGCTCCGTACACATACACAGAACCGCCCTGCACAACAACTTTACCAGCGTAATTACGAATCAGCATAAGAACTCCAAGTCACTTCGCCATCTACAACAGGCTGTTCATAACCGGACTCTTCAGATTTCGCAAGAGAAAAACCTTGCGTCGAACCGTTAACTTTATACACGGCCACTTCTTCCGCACTGGAGGAAGATTTTAGCTCCGCCGTCAAGGACGAATTTGTGACAAATTCTCCAGGTTTATAATTTCTTAATGCAATGCGCAAAGAATCCATAACAGATTTCTGCACATCGGAATTATTCGGTCTGATCTTGATTTCAAAATTCAAACGTTTTTCCGTACAGGAAACGACTCGAACATCGGCGGTAACAGGCCTTCGGACATCAGCGGTAACATAATCACGAACATCATCAACAACAGTTTCGTTGACCGCAATATGGTCATCATCGCCATAATGAGCCAAAACACAAGTTACAGCGCCGACATGAGGGCAGTTCCGCAGAGGAATGCAACGGGACACTCCTTCAAATCTTTCTGCCCAGTTCTTGTAATCATTATCAGAACCACCGCACGGCTGGTTTCGCTTGAAATTCAAAAGCCGTTCTCGATACTGTTCAACAGTTTCGCCCCAATACTCAACATTTCCGTTGACAAGGACTTCAATCCTAACACCACCAACAAACCCTTGATCATCGACAAAAACGGATTTTTCAACGCCATCGGGCACAATATCCCTAAAATTCAATTCAGTTCCTGCGGAAAGATTCCCGTTTTCGCCAGGTTCAACGGCAACAACACCAATAGGCGTTCCGCCTATCCCTCCGGAAAGAACAACATCGGCAACAACTTCAAATTCTTCGCCAGACGGAGTCGAGAAAATAGTTCCTTGCAAAACTCGTGCAGATACATTTTCCGATCTAACAATCACGCGGCCGCGAGCGTAACCTTCAGGCTTATTGGGCAAATCAAAATCCGCACCATTACTCTGGAGTGTCTCAACATCACAACTTGTCACAAAAGAATTTCGCCACATTTTCTGCAACATAAGCACAACGAGGTATGCCACCGCCGCAAATACACGGGCAATTACCTTCGTTACGCTTTTACGAAGAACAGAACTTTCGCCACCAAAAGCAGACGACATCTTATTTTCGGAAATACGAACAAATTCGTTAAGAGTCGGAACGGAAAAAGCCATCACAAAACCTCATTCCACAACATATTGAACCTGTAGTCTTTAACCTCTTCACCCTTAAGCACGGAAACATCTATATCGAGAGATTCGGCATCACAATGAACATCAACATTGACATCAGAAGCCACACCGTCATCAATCAGCCACTGTAGCGAATTTTTGACATACTGACGGGCAAGCAAGACCGCATTCGCATCACCACGCTTTTGAAAAAGAGTATGAACTAGAGAGCCCCATTTATCACCCTCAAAAGTCGGTTCACCCCACCATCCATCATCCTGAAGTTTTCCGGAGAAACCAGAGACTTTGCGGGCCATGGAACCGATAGACAGAAGCACAGCATTCTTGAGAGACTCACCCATCAGTAAGTCACCATTTTCAAAGCACAGGTCAAAAAAGCCGTCTTTTCTTCGTTCCAGCAGCAAGTCGCTCATAGGAACGAATATAGACAGCAACCATTATGAATTAAATATTTTCGTCACATTAAAATTAAGGACCTTTCGATGGTGATGTCGGGCCAACAGCCGACGGATGAACATGAAGCTGAAGATGTACTGCACCAGTATCAACCACAGTTCCTTCGACATCGGCGCAACCTGCAGCAACATCCTCGCAAGCCAAGACGCCTCCGGTCACATTCAAATTCCCTTCAACACGCACCTTGCCGGAACCGTCTTTCGACCGAAGTAATATAGACCCATCCTTTTTCAAGATAATTTCCGAACCGAACGGAGAATGCACGGCAACTTCACCTTCTTCAAGGTCAACATTCATTTCGGAATCTTCACCTCGACAAGCAACAACAGCACCGTTATCTCGAGAACCGCCAACGAACAACGCAATGGCTTTAACATTGCCCTTGGGCTTACTTGTAAAACCATACTGCTGATAAAAGTCAACATCTTCCCTGGATTCACCCGCAAGAAGGTCAATGTCAACGGAGGACCCTTTACAGGCACTTATGACAGCACGGGCTATCATAAGCCTAATCCTTGACTTGATTGGATTAAGAAGTCGATCCATCATTTCTTGGCCTCATACAATGCAGTCTTTTTACGAATGTCGGCCCACGGGTCTGCTTTTCTCTTGACTTTCTTTTTCGGAGGTTGCGAGTAATAATCCTTGCGGACTAATTCCAAATCAACTACGGAACCCGACGAATCGTAGGAGAGTTCAACAGAATTCACCAGAAGAGTCTGCACATTCTTTCCAAAGAAGGCGGGAATCAACACGTCCACAAGAACACCTGGACGCCACAATTTACCATTAGAACGTTTCCACCCAACCATACTGACATTCAGCGTGGTCGAACGGGCAGAACGACTAAGCGCCTCAAACGAAGCTTTCTGATTTGCGGAATCAACAGTGCCGTAACTTTCGTCAACCACCACCAGACAACGATTGCGAGTAATCTCGCCATCAAAGCCTTCGCCACGTCTCTTTGTTTTAGGGTCGCTTGAACAAAGAACAACATAATCGGAATAACGTTCCGAATTGTCAAATGTCACATTCGCAGAAACAACATTCACTCCCTGACGAATAAAATCTTCGGCATAGTCAAAATCATCGTTTACAAGTTTGACAATTCCGTCGCCGGCAGAAGTACAAACGACACATTTCTGTCTGCACACGTCGGAAATAATATCAGCTCCAGTACATCCAGGATCCGGACAAAACTTGGCGATGGTCCCATCCGTCTTAACGCCATTAGACTGAAACAATAGACCAAAGCAATCACACACGGACTTGATGATTTGCTCTGCAGTCTTGTTTTTCCAAGACAGTCCAAATTCCTTCAGAGAACAGTCAACAAGGTCACAAGTCTTTTCACGGCCGCTGATAGAAATGTCATGACTTCCAGAAGAAAACGACGATTCCATCTTGTCTACGAAACCTTCAATAAGCAGCTCCCCGTCAACTTCAATACGGACCTCATCGCCAGGAAACAACACTGGAGAATCAAAGTTATCCGCAACAAACTGACTCAGGTTGAATCCGTTGCACAGCGTCGAAAGCGACAAGCCGACACTTACGGATTTCCACCCTTGAATAGCCACACCATTTCTGATAATTTTAATCATTGCAAAGAACCAAACATCCGTCAGAAGGTTTAATCATTAAAGGGTCGCGATAGCCATTCCGTTCAAAGACTGATTCAACAAGGTCCAGACTCCCATAGACCCCATAAACAATGGACAGAAGATTATTCGTCTCAGGGATGTCAACATCAACTTCATAAGGAATATTGCTCAATCCATCACGAAGGTACTTGAGAGCCGAAGCTTCAAGTTCCTGGGCAACCACATAAAGTTCCGGATCATCCGTTTCGGATAGCATCTTTTCAAACGCATCATACACATCATCCTGGACTTGTTCTGCCTCATCAACACTTGAGAATTCGCATTCAACAAGATTTTCCGCTACAGAAGAAGCTGCCGTCATTCGAACAAGAGAGACCATCGCCATCTTATTCGCAGCGATTTGCGGATGATATCCGTCCACGAACGGAAGCGAAAAAGACATAAGATCAAGGGCGTTCTTTAGAGATTCTTTTTTATCGGCATCAATGCCGAGAATTTCAGCCGACATCGTCACCAGATTCTGAAAGCGAGCTACAAAATCACCCGGAGCAAGAATTATAGCCTGGATGTTAGACTTTATACGGCCAACCATACGAACGTATTCAGCAGCTCGCTGAACAACCTTACGGCAAGAATATGCGGCATCAACCGCCTTATTTGACATTTCGACAGCCTTGTCGAGAATCGACTTTTTCTTTCCAGATGTCTTAAAAGAATCCTGAAATTTCGCTGCAGAAACTTTGCGAAGTTCCCCGGCCTTTTGTCTTGTCTTTCCGGAAAGACTAACCTCGACATTTCTTATCTCGAAATCATTTTCCGGAACAAATGTGACGGATCCAGAAATGTATTCCTGAAGATTGTTGTAAGATAGGTTTACGCCACCTTCGCAACGTGCATTGAACACCCCGAAATACGGATGGACTAATTCGCCTGGACCAGCTTCATTACAAGCCTTCAGGAAATCATTCTTTTTGCTTTCGGCGTCTTCACCAAGAAAGTATATGTTGAAAGAATACTTGGCGACTCCCTTACCGGTATCCTCGTTTACATGATTGTCAGAAAACGGTATGCTGTTGGTCTGGACATTTCGACCACCGCCAGAATAACTGGCCTCTTCAAAGAAAAACGGCACCCCCTTGTAGGATGCAGCGACACACTCAACGGTAGAACCGTTTACCTGGATAGATACTTTCTGTAGAGAGTCGATATAAGCCAAAACAAGCCGCCATGTTTAACGATTTCTTCGTCAAACATACGATTTGCCGTGGCAAAATGCTAGTAAAACGTCACATTTAAAAATGGAATAATGTCTCGAGCAAACCAATCGCCATCCATTGAGGCAGGAAAGCACAAAGACCACTTAAACGACATATAAAAGAAAACAGCCGACGCCATCGCAAAAACAAACAAGAGCACAGTATTTCTTGAAAAGAAATGCACGATTGATGCAAAAACTGCAGACACAATGCTAACAACCATCGGCAACACCAACGGAAGAATCATCATCAAGGCAATTTCAATCAACGTTTTCATATATACCCTATGACAATATATACAAAAACACAAAAGATTGCAATATTTTTAAAAAGAGGGCATGATCATATTTCCATAAAGAACGTCTTTATAACCTTGACGTCTTACTTCAATTGAATCTTGCGGAAACCCCTTAAACAAAACTTCCATTGTTTGCTTGGTATTATTATTGACCGTTTTAGTGGTGCTAGTTTGAAACAAACTTGATTTACCAACACTTTTTTCAGGATTCGCCGCTTCAAACACCATAGAGCCCAAATCATCTTTGCCTATATCCGAAAAATCCGGACCGCCCAAAAATGCGTCAAAAATCTTATTTCCAACCGTACCTATTCCCTTAATAATGTCTCCGACTAGCCCAAGAGAATCCAGCCATTCATTGGTACATTCAACAACAATTTCGAGAGAGTGTATCAAACCATCAAAACTTGTAAAGCTCATTTCAGACCATCTTTCAGATATTTTATCCAACAAAGGTTCAAGAGCTTCGAAGGCAAACAAAACCCATCCTAACGGACCAAGAGCGGTTTTAAACGCCATACCAAACATTTTTACAGCAGGAGTCAAAAACTTGAACGATTTTGTAATCTTAGGAATAAAAGACAAAACTTTTCCTAAAAAATTCAAAACACGAACGCCAACAGGCTTCAGCTTACCAATCAAACGAAATACAAAATTAACAGCAGAAAAAATCAACTTTACCGGCATCCACAAAATTTTGCATATACTCGTAATTATGCCTAACAAAGGCATAACAATTCCGCCAAAAGCAACAGTAATAGTTGGTGCCGCAACTCCAAATCTATCAATCAGTCCACCAATAAAATCTAAAAATCCACCCAAAAAGTCAATTATTTTAGGCATATTTTTCACAAGTGAATCTACGAATCTAGGCACCGACTCCTTAAGCTTATCAAAAGCTTCCAAATACTTTCCACTATTCTTCTGAAATTCTTCAGTCAACGATTCGACCAGTTTAAGAAGCTCAGGAAGAAATTTCATCCCGACACTATTAACAAGAAGATCAAACGTAGCTTTCAATCTTGCCAACGATTGGGCATATTTTTTCGCTTGATCAGCTTGCTCTTTATCCATTAAACCAAATCTTTCACTTTCTTTCATCCATTTTTGAATTGCATCACCACCCTCATTAAGAAGAGCAATCATTTCCACACCAGATTTTCCAAAAATTGATGTAGCTATTTGAATTTTCTGAGACGATGTATACCCAGCATTCTTAAACTTATCAGCCAAATCAACAATCGCCTTTTGAGGAGACATCAAATCTGCTTTTATTTTTTTCGCACTAAGTCCAACTTTAGCAAACGCAACAGAACCTGCAACTGCATTTAATTTCATTTTTTTCAAACTATTGCCAACAGAATCCATTGACACACCAGCAATTTTAGACGCGTACTCTAGTTGTTGATAAACTTTTACGTCTATTCCAAATAAATCAGAATTTCCTTCAATTTCATTTAGTTTCAAAACAGCCTTGTTAAGTTTTGCAACTGCAAAGCCTGCGGCACCAAACACAATGCCAATACTCGTACCAAAATTCGTGAACGATTGCAAAGCATTTTTTGAATTTCTACCAAATTCTCTTACGCCATCTTTCAATGCATTAAAACCACTGACTCGGGCAAGCCTTTTCAGTGAATGTTCAAGTTTATGAACAGGTCTTAAGGCCTGTTCAACGCGCTTGTTAAAAAGCACAAAAGGAGCCGCCGTTTTATCGACAACAGAAATAACAGTCTCAAGAACTTTAGTAGCCATCACTTAATTCCTTTACTTTCAGCTTTGATATAGGCGTCAGCACACTTCGACCAAAAAGAAAGTTCGGCAGCATTCATCCGATAGATTTCAGATGGTTGCATACCGAACTTGAGAGCAAGAACCGCTACATCTCCGGCCCATCCGTTTCGCCAATCCCGAAAAAAGGCGTAATAGCCTCGGCAATGGCAAGAGCATCCGCAATAGGAATGCATGCCACCTTCGGAAGCGGCCAGCCGGTAGCAGCCACAAGCATGGCTCCGGTACGGTCACCATTACCGTTGGCGTTGGCAATACGGATCAAATCGCCTGCATTGTATTCTTCCTTGAGTTCCACGGAATCGACATTTTCGTTGCCGTAGCGGAAAGTTTTCTTAAAGTTGTATTTCATTTTTTCCTCGATTGTGGTTGGTTAAAAAAAAATGGATGAGGAACGTGCCGCAGCTAGATCAATCCTCAAGACTTCGCCACGACACGCTACCCCAACCAAGGAGAATTCTAGGACTTGATTTCGGTTGCGACGTCGCCAGAGAATTCAAAGCTGACTTCGCCTTCGGCACCACTCACACTCAGGTCGCCGGTAAACACGCAGTGAGGGAAACTCACCACCTTGCCATTCGGACAGTTGAGAGTGATTGTAGCATCCTTGGTAGAACGGAGTGCTGCAAGGTCCAGTTCAGAAGTATTGGTAGTAGTTCCAGAAATCTTACTGCCAACAATTTCCAAAGTGGTACCGTGCATCTTGCCATCCTTGCCGCGGATTACAGTACGCTTTTCGCCTCCGATATCATATTCCGGATCGCCTTTCAGCGGGAATTCAATGCCATCGACGTACATGGTGTAAAGACCACCGACATCGTCAAACTGTTCAGCCATCTTTCACCTCCTTACTTGAACTGAATCTTGCTCTTGCAAATCAAGAGCTGATCGATAAGGTCTGCAGGAATGAGGAAGTTCATTGCGGTATCGTCATCAGAATCACGTTCCACGACAACGTTTGCAGCGAACTCTTCGTAGTTCTGGACAAGACCCTTGCTCATCCAATACTTGTAACGGGTAAGAATTTCAGCCTTGCCCAAAGAAGGAGTCATCACAACCTGGCCAGGACCATATTCGTTGCCATCGTCAGCAAGCTTTGCATGGGGGTACTTACCGCCAAGGTAAGCATTCCAATCCCAGCGCAAGAAGCTCAAGGTATGAACCTTTTCGAGCTGCTGATAGCTGGTATCAGAAACATCTGCAGCATTCCGCTTGTAGGTGGTAACGCAGCGCTTGAGGTACACGGTACCGTCATCGCCTGCAGCAAGAAGAGCCACGCCAGACTTGAGCAAGGTATTCGCTTCAGCCATAATCAGACGGTCGTCTGCCTTCGGAGCGACAACTCCATAGACAGGCCAGTTGCTGAGCGGTACAGCAGGGTCATTGAGAGCGCACTGAGCGATGCAGCCAGCAGAAGCAGCCGCAACGACGCAGGGCTGAGACGGAGTCTTCACGAGACCCGGAATGCAAATCAACTGGGAATTGCGTGCGTTACCTGCAGTGGTATACGCAGAGAGGGTACCTGCCACGGAATAGTAAAGAACGCCATCACGCTGGACGGTAGCACCCCAAAGATCATCCAGGAGTTCCTTGATATAGGCAACGCCGCCTGTTTCAGTATTGTCACCACAGCCAACTACAACGGCCTTGAACCATTCGCCGGCGATTTTCGCACCAACGGAAGTTTCGTTGTAAGCAGCGTCCTTTGCGCCTCCGGAAAGTTTTCCGGATTCAGGGAGAGTAACCGTCAAGCCGCCCGGCGTCTTTTCTCCAGCATTGAAGTTCGCGAGAACACTGATGTCGTTACCTGCGGTACCCTTGTTCTTTGCGGTAATAGTTACAACGCCGTTAGACGCAGAAGCCGTTACAGGGAGATTCTTGACTTCATTGATTGCTGTTGCGATGTTGGAAGCCACACCAGGAGTCCCATCAGCATCCTTAGCCTCATCACCGGAGACAACAGTCACGGTCACGGCCTGGCCACCAATCAAAAGGTAAATCGGGGCGGATTCTGTTGCAGTACCGGTTACGGTAATGGAACCAGTTGCAGCGGCACCATCAGACGCATCCTGCAGAGCAAGGCAGTAAAGTTCCATGTTCTTTGCATTCTTGCGGAACGCACGAGCCATAAGAGCAATCTGGGAACCTTCGCCAAACAGGGAATCGGCTTCGGCATCAGAAAAAATCTGGGTCACACCTGTAGGAGCGCCAGCTTTCGTTGCCTGACCAATCAAAAGGTTTTTCCAAGGCATCGGGCCCGCCTTGGCTGCGCGGGAATTGTCAAATTCCGTAGCAAAAATCGGCACGAGATTATTTGCCGGAATTTTCTGGAACTGAATAGACATCAGTCACCCTCCGTATTCTTGTTGATTTTAACCTCAGACACCTTGGCAGTTTTAACTTCTACCAATTCGCCATCAGCAATTCTGCGAGCCACATAGGCGTCAACAGCAATGTTTTCGCCATCGGGCAGAACATTACGACCACGAGCAGGCAGATAAACTGCCAGGCCTACGGCCGGTTTCAAAAAAAGTTTGTTAGCCATTCATCGCCTCACTCTCGTAGTAAACTTTTGCTTGTTTCCGGAACCCTCGCCCATGGAGATTTCGTTATTAGCAGAAATAAATTCATCTGCAGGTCCACCAACAGATATCGTCACATTAAATTCCGTAGAGAACGTAATTCGCTGACAACCTCTGTTCATTTCGCCAAGAGCGGTCAAGTTGTTTTCAATCCCAGTCAGTACAAACCGCTTAGTAAGCCCTCCGAAAAAGCCTTCCTTAGGCATTAGCGGTTGGAGTGCAGCGATAACGGAGTGAGTCATGTCATCGAGCATATCATTGACAGAATCACATTCATCCTGGCAAACAACATCAACAACAACGCTACCAGAGCACTTGTAAGCTTTCGGACTTGTGCGCTGATCATCAAAACTAAAGGAATCTGTATACACAACGGCAAAGGAACCTTCCTCAGGCCAGGCATCATCCTTGCGAGCCTCAAACACATTCTCACCAATGCCATCGATATTGGCATTGATAATCGTATCGATTACCGCATGGCGAAGCTGCTTAATTGCTGACAAAGTTCTTAGAGCCACTTGCACGATCCTTCAGGTAGTAAACCACTACACCGTCTTTCGGGAATTCAACATCCTTAGCCACAACGCGTTTTGCTTCGTGGAATTCATTTTCACCCAAAACAAAAACATCGCCCTTGCAGGGTTTTCCACCTGGCAAAGAGGACGCAGAAACAAAAAGGCGAGGATTATGGGAAATGGCATCCACGCCACCACCCATATTCTCACCTTGCAAAGGAAGTTCATCATACAAGCCGTTCAAGGAATATTCCTTACCGTCTCTCACGAGGGTAACAATCTCCCCGAACTCGTCTTCATTAAAAAACGAGCCGGAAAGATCATCGATGAGGTCATCCTTGAAAGACATTGTTTACACAACCTTACGAGAAATGATTGCGGCACCGTTCATCGGGACAAACAACGGGCTGGATTCTTCTTCAAGAATCTTGGACTTGCCGTTCTTAATCCAGGTGTAAACGTAGGACTGGCAAACATTCAGGGTGCCGTCGGTACCATCTGCGATAGCGCCGTAATGCATCTTGAAGCCAGCACCATTACCAATCATGATAATGGAATCCTTGGGAATCAAGTTCAGATCCTTCTTCTGCTTTTCGTCATAGAAGAATTCATCGTAGGTAACGATGTCCATGCCAAGGATGTGAGCGGCACGAGTAATGCCTTCCGGATCGGTGTCCTTCGGGTCAATTTCGCCGAACATCATGTGACGCTTGTCCATGTATTCCTTGACTGCATCATTCTGAATGAAAGCGTCGAAAGCGTCGTTACCCATGATGGTCAAACCGACATTGCCACCACCATTCTGCGCGACCAGACGTTTCTGGTTCAGAAGATAGAGAATCGGATTGGAACCATTCGCATCAAACTTATCACCAGAAGCTGCGGGAGAAAGGTTTGCAGAAGGGATGTTCAGGTTGATGGTTCGCATCAGATTGTTATCAACCTTAACATCAACCTTACCAGTAGTGATCGCTTCAACAATCTGCTGTTCTTCACGACGTTCGATAGACTGACGAAGTTCGAGAGCGTCATTCATCAAGCTCTGGAACTTAATCTTTTCAGAACTTTCCTGGCCACCATAGGTAACAATACCGTCTGCCTTAGCAGCAGTTTCGACATCGCGCTTGGAAAGATCGCGCCACGGATGCACGGTAGGAGCAGTCACCACAAGGCGTTCAAAGCCATCACGGGCAAGAGCCTTGCCATTTTCGTCATCATCGGCAACATAGGAAGCAATGAGACGGGTCTTCTTATTCTGCTGAAGAATAAGAGTCTTAGTCTTGTGCAGTTCAACAGCGCACATACGGCGAAGGAACTGAGAAGGCTTAAAGTTTTCGCTGGTAAGCTTAGTCAGCTCGTAGCGAGAATCAATATTGAGTTCACCAGACATTCTGTTCTCCTTTCATTAGTCCTTTACGCCGTCAACAGCCTTAAAGAAAAGGCAACGTGCGGCAAGTTCATCCTTAACGGTCTGCACATTGGCACCTTCGCCAATCACAATAGAACCGTCAGCAAAGCAACCTGTGCGGGCAACGAGAGCATAGCCGCCATTAGCACCAGTATTTACATCCGCCATAAGGCGAGCAACCGGTTTAGCATCACCGGCAACAAGCACAAGGCCCTTGTCGGCACCAGCGGAATTCACCGCAAGGATTGCTCCGCGCTTAAGGTTCTGATTGGCCCCGATCTTTACAACTTCGCTGTGAATCGGGAAATCACCTGCGATATCGTTGTCGAAATTGATCTTAGTCGACATTGTTTACCCCTTTTTGTAGAATTTGTTTGCAGCTTCCTTGGCCCAATCGGAATGCTTAGAAGCAGAAGTTTCTTCCTTTTCGCCATCCGGAGTCACGCTGTTTGCGGCAGAGGCACTCTTTTCAAGTGCGGAAATAGCACGATCCTTTTCAGATGCGGCAGACGGAACTGTTTCAGCCTTAGCCTTGAATTCGTCACGTTCAGCAGAAACCTTCTTCAGTTCTTCTGCCTGGGCAACGATCTGCTCCTTAGCTTTGGAGAGAGCGAACTCATTCGCGTCAGCGACGGTCTTAGATTCGTCTTCCATAAAGTTTTTCTTGTCTTCTGCAGAGATTTCAACACCCGCAAAAGCATCTTCGAAGGAAGCAACACGGGCCTTGTAATCGGCAATAGCCTGAGCCTTGACAGCTTCCAGATCAACTTCAGCAGAACCTGCTTCAGTCTTCTTAACGGTAGTGGCCATGACGGCACCTCCATTGTAGTTGCTTCCCTTAGTCATATTTTCACACAAGGCGTCAAGGGAAATAACGCCATCTGCGAGACCAGCCTTTACAGCATCGGCACCGATAAACACGGCACCCTTACCGTAATTGTTGAGTACATCCTGGTAAGTCGTTCCACGGTTACGTGCAACAGTTTCAATGAAAACGCTGGCAAGATCGTTCAGTTCTTTTTTGACAAGAGCCAATCCTTCCGGAGTGTCGGGCGTTGCAGCTTTGTCTGGAGACAGGTCAGAAACAACTACCTGCGTCTTGACCAAATCCTCGCTCCACTTCGAGAAGCAGCACAGTACACCAATAGAACCAAGAGTGCCGTTATCGGCGCAATAAACTTTTTCACAACTGGATCCCAACCAATAGGCAGCAGAACACATCATTCCACCGGTGCGAGCAACAATGCCATACGGCTTTTTACCGCGGGCTTCAAAAATCTTGTTTCCAAGGTCAGCGCATCCGTTCACTTCGCCGCCAGGAGAATTGATGTCGAAGACGATACCTTTGATATCATCATCAGCCATGCACTCTTCAAATGCGGCACGAATGGAATCGTAAGTATCTTCTTCAAACCATTCTGTCAAAGAATCAGAACGATAGCTCAAAGCACCATCAACATGAATAACAGCAATACCATCTTCACGAATTGTCACGCAGTTCTTTTGAGAGCTTTCACCATCAGGTTTGCGATTAGTCCATCCGTTTTCTTCGGAATATTTCCAACCATTAGTTTTAGTAGATGCCAGGATAGAAGCATCTTCGGAGCGCATAGCCCACTTTGTACCGATAAACTTCGCCAAAAAATTCATTCCTATTTTCCTAGTTCAAAGAACTTTCGTTCGTATCATCAGTCGATACAGAGAAACTTTCAGTCTTAGTTACGCTACCAGGTTCGCCAAGACCCTTTGCCTTGCGCATATTCAGTTCCTTTGCAAGTTGGTCTGTAATCACATCGTATTCGCCGCCATTGACCATGGCGCAAGCAGTATCACGGTCCATAAGCTGTTCGTCAATCTGCATCTTGATTGCCTGAGTTTCACGAAGCGGGTCAAGCAAGAATGCTGCATCAGAAATCCAACGGCAGCCACACCACAGCGCACGCTTCATCGGATCATCAAAGAAACCTGGAGCTTCAATTTCACCAACAAGTACAGCCTGGGCCAACCACTTTTCGTATATGGGCTGACAGAAGTCGCTGATAAAATCCTCACGCATACGATTGAATGTCTTACGGCTTTCAAGAACAGCTGCACGAACAGAGTTATAGTTTGATGTATGGAAATTTTTCAGGATAACTTCATAGCTGGCACCAGTAGCGGCACCTGCTTCGCTGAAAATCGATTCCACAAACGGCTGATAGTTTACGTTCGGTCGAGCCGGGTTCAGCAAGTCCGCCTTAAACTTGTTCGGCAAAGACCAAATTCCACCAGGCTTCATGGAAAGTTCAAGTTCGTTCCTTCTTGCAGGAACTTCATTTCCATAGGAATCCACCTGCTGTTCCTCATTGCCACCGCCACCAATACCAGTCATTCCGCTAAGGTCATCAGCTTCTTCGTCATCATTGCTGGTAACAACGGCTGTTACACAGGCACTGACAACAGCGGCCATGAGTTCTGCATCCTGGTATCGTTCCAGTTGCTTCAACTGCATAATCAACGGGGCCAACAAAGGCACACCGCGACGCTGATCTGTGCGATCCACAGAAAGAATGTGGATTACATTCGGATTACCTAAAGCGTCAAATGCAGGAACCCTTACAGTATCCACGTTATCGGTATAACTATCAATACTCCAAGCCGGTCTCGATGTAAAATAATAGGCGGCAGGGGTTCCGTTCTTGTTTGTTTCAACGCCATGTAAAAGAGCGTCGGAATCCATCACTCCAAACGGATTCTGGCAGCGTTCGCTTTCAAGAATCTTAATGCAAAGGCCAAAAGGACTATTCTTGTCGTAGCAAGCCAAACCAAAACTATCACCGCCAATTTTCGCAGACTTGAAAGCAAGATGCTGAAGCTGGGCGAAGGTATTCTTCTTTTCGGCATCACAATTCTTGGAATTTGCCCAAAGTTCAAAAAGGCTCTGGGTATTTTTTGCCCACTTTTCAGCTTCTTCCTGAGTCATTCCAAGACGGTCCGGCATTCTGATATTCGGACGGCACTTGCATCCAGTACCAACAACATTCGTCGTAAAACTTTCAATCATTGCCCGACTGAATGTGTTGTTCTGGAAAAGCTGACGGCTACGGAGCCTTAAAATATCAAGGTCAAGAGCAAGGTCTCTATCCGCAGAACTCGGAAGCGCAACAAAGTTACGCAAAGCCTCGGTAATAACCGAAGCCGCTTTCCAGGCAGTACCTCTAGGACCCATCATACGAGACATTCAAAACCTATACAGGAACGGCAGTAAAAATTTTGGACTTACCCTTCCGAACACCTTTGGCAGCGGCCAAGCGGCTCATCCACAAGTCATAAGTCTTTTGGCAAGACTCAACGGACGCGCGACTCAGGGAACGGCCGCCAATGGAATAGCTCTGGGCTTCCATAGCCTTGAGCAACGCCTTTTCAGCGGCGTCAACCATCTTCTGACAAAGTTCGACGGAGTAAATCTTTTCCACGCCAACAAAATAGACGAAGTACGATGCGATTCAAATAAAATCGTCACATCATTTTTTGCGGACTAAAGAGAATGGTTAAACTTTTAACCTTGATTAACTTTTAGTTTAACCATTTGGTTAAAAAGAGTGTATATTTAGAGCATGAAAAAGCAGAAAAATAAAATCCTCGACATCGTACTGAAGCAGATCACATTCTTCTGCTTGTACTGGGGATTTTACGCCATCGGCTGGCACTACTGCACGACAATTAAAATTGGCAGCGTATCAACTCTATTTTACGACGCTTCTTTTTTCGTACCAGTTTTTTCAACTTTATTCTACTTCGTTTCGGCTATAGCTTTTCAACTGAATATCACTTCGCCGTCTTCACAGCCTTCTGATAAGCAGTCATAAAGTCGCTTTCGATATACTTCTTATAGAAAAATTCTACAATTTTCTGCCAGTTCCAACGAGCTGGCACTTCTACTTTCGGGTACATGGCGTACATCCATTCCAACTTCCTGGATCCCGCAATGTGACGGGCGATAAATTTCACGCCATCGGCACGCTCCATTTCAAATGGTTTGTACTTTGAAATCTTTCTGGCGGTAGGTCTACTTTCGGAGTATTCGCGTCCCTTACGGATTCGCGACTTTTTACCACCATTCTTGGCATCAGCAAGCAAAGCCGATACATAATAACCAGGCTTGATAGCACCCTTCACTGTCATACCTTTGGAGGTAACGCCTTCGCGAGGAACAGGAACAGACTTCCCGGGCTTTGCTACCTTTTCGCCGCCATATTCCTGACGGACCATGAATAGCTTGTCCAGATAAATCCTTGCTGCAGGAACATTCTTATCAGCCTTGTCAATGCGAATCAAGTTCGGAAGCCCCTTGTTTCGCATGGTGAACTTTCGCGGATAATCCTTAATGAGCGCTCGGCGGGAACGGAACGCATTCATGTTCACCGCTTCCTTCATAGCGAACGGCAACTGCTTTTCACGCACATCATCAATTTCCTTTAGGAACTTATTGATGTTGCAAGACACATGGAAATCCATCATAGACTCAACCCCTGATTGATAACTCTGGCAGGCTTCCGCACCATTCTTTGCGCCGGATTCCTGGTAAAAGACATTCCAAGACTAGCCAACTTATCTACATCAAGGCCGGTCAAGTTGATTGCCGCACGGGCGTACACACGACAGTCCAGCGGCTCATTTCGTTCGTAAACCTTCTCATAGGCATAGGTCAAGAAACCGCGGCTCATACGTGACTTTTTCACTTCTGCAGTCAGTTGCCTAAAATGTTCGCCATCGTAATTTTCGCTAATGGGAAAATGGCAAAATCCTGGACCAGGCTTGTCATAGTTCAACACATTGAAGAACCAATCCTTTACGGTATCGGTTCCGACGGTAATGAGTTTTGCATTTTCGGCGCTTGATTTTTTCGTGGATCCCGGACGGCTAATCACCGGACGGTTAGGACCTCGGGCACCTATACTCGCGTAAATTTTTCGCCATTCTCTCTTGGAGCAGTATTTATACACGGCAGAAGTTTTATGGCCACCAGAGTCCACAAGCCCTGCAGCAACATAAAGCTGCTGCCCGTCCGCCTTGCTGTATGGCGCATTCAGGATTCCATCAAGAGTCTCCCAGACTTCTTCCAAGTCAGGGTCTCCGGGAATCATCCAATAGCCAATACTCCAGCTTTCAAGTCCCTTGCCCCATCCTACAATCTCGCATTCAAGACGATCATCCTGAGTGTCGACGCCAGCCGTCAACAGAACAACATCGTCAGGAACCTCACAACCATAATCTTCACATCGAAGTTCAAGGTCCGAATAGTCACGCTTCACCTGGTTGTCTTCATCCCACGCTTCACCCGCAACGTTGTTGGTCCACACCTTCATCTTTTGCGGGTCGCCCTTTGCTTCAAGGAACTCGGAGACAGCTTCTTCCCAGGAATACCACCCCAGCGGACTATAGAACGCACTCAGATGATAACTAGGATACGCCCCGTTTTCGTTTGTCGGGACCCACTGGCCAAGAGCCATCAGTTCAGTCTTACGCCATTCCTGATACTCACCGCCACAATGAGGGCACTTCATGCGAACTGTCCATGGCAAATGATTACCGTTTTCGTCACGGTCCCACACCATGTACCCAAACTTCCACACATGAAGTTCACCGCAATGCGGGCAGGGAACATTGTAATAACGCTGGTCGCCAACTTCAAATTTCTTTGTGATACGGCACTTGCCACGAACCGTAGGGGTACTGTTCCAAAATCTCTTCTTTCTCGGGAAGTTCGTCGTTCGGCGCTTCACCAGGTCGCACGGATCACCTTCGCCATTGCAGTCAAGGGGCCATCCTGAAATTTCATCACAAAGAACAACTTGCAACGGCTTTGAACGCAACTGAGAAGCGGATCCACCTGATCCAAGGAAAAATATACCGCCCGGATATTCCTTGCAGCCAGCAGTATCGTTGGTAAAATACTTATCCATCTTCATGGCCGTAAATGTCGGGGCAAGGCGCTGCCGCTCAAAATCAGCAGCAGCGTCATCCGTAGTCTGATAAAGTCCAATCGGGCACGGACTTTGAAGCATATAATAAAGTGCCGTATTTATCATGCATTCCGTACCGCCAATCTGGGAGCCTTTCATGAAGGCCACATCGGCGCATGGATTCTGCGGGGAAAGCATATCCATGATTTCCACAAGGTAAGGCGTCCTGTCGTTAGTCCACTTACCCTTGGATGCAGAAGCTTCACCGGCAAGCAGGCGCGTTTCAGCAGCCCACTGGCTAATGGTCAAATCCTTTGGTGGCGTAAGCCCTTGAATAATTCCAGCAAGACAAAAAGACACGTTCTCATGCAACACCTGGGAACGTTCCGCCTTTTGTGCCACGGCGCGAGGTTCTGTCAATTCTTCAATCGCCATCAGACAAAGAAATTGTCAACAGTTCTTTCGCTAAGGTCTTTCAGTACGATAATGGATTCCTTGCGGATAATTTCTCCAATCTCATGGTTGGAATCCTTCATGGCCAAACGGAGTTTTTCCGGTTCAATACCGGCATTCGCCAGCTGTTCCTGAAGATGGCCACAAATCTTTGGAGCCAGCTGCACATACATGTTCATGACCTTTTCCTGGATCATGGCGCCCATCTGGTAACCCTTCAGGAATACGGTCTGCTTATCCACAAGACTACCTTCTTTTTCGTCAGCCTTAAGCTTCGCAAGGCGCGCCATGTGGTATTCCTTTTCAGCCCTGGAAACTTCCAGTTCCTGGCGTTCCTGCATGACCGCACCAAAATCCATTCCCTGGATAGGAGCCGAAATAGGTTGAGGGGCCTGCGGATTTTCGCCACCAATCACATGGGCCACGGCCTGGGCATCCATGTTATCGTAACCAGCGGCCATCTGGCCACGAGTTGGAGTAGTAACCTTGCTGCGATCCTTCTTCAGATAGAACTGCTGCGGACTTACAACCTTGTGGTAACATTTCTCGCCGCGTGAATTCCGGAAAGTATCCATTCGCCCAGTCGAAGTGGCCTTAGAAACGGCAGCGCCGGAAACACCCAACTGCTGCGCAATTTGACGCCCATTTACAAGATCATCGTCGCTGTAAGAATGTTGGTGACGCGCATAGTCCATTTTTTAAACCTCGTTTAACCAAAGTTAAACGGAATTAGTTAAAACGAGTTAATAAACGTCACAACAAAAAAGCCAGGCAAACCCGGCTGTAAAATTATTTCTTTGAACCTTTTATAACGGATATTGCAGGAATAATCAAACCTACAATAGTCGACACCCAGCCATAACTATCTTTTTCTGTAAAAATTATGACAAGAGCTCCACAAATAATCAGAGCAAAGCTTATCAAAAAAGAAAAACAAGACGGAAGTATTGATGCAATTCCCCTCAGCCAAACCTCGGTCTTAGCATTTTTCAAATTCATCTCATGAAGCTCTGCATTTCTTTTGTTGTCTTCATGAATATAATCTAGCTGCTTCGACTGATTTTGAGCAGCAATCTTTGAATTTTCACTAGCAACATCACCCCATCTAAGAAAATGAGTTTTGATGTCTTCATCCTTTGAAACGGCTTCAATTATTTCTGGAGTAACAAGGGATTTGTCAGCATACAGATTAGCCTGGTTAAACTGTATAGTGGCCTGCATTGTAGCAGGCTGTTCTTGTTCAGATCCATTTAAAGGAATATTATCACCCATGAACAAGTTCCTTATTGGCATTACAAAGGACCGCGCCAACAGAACCAAAATTCACATCTAGGCTTTCTGAAAAAGTTGGGATTCGAACCAAATCAACATTGCTCTTACCAACGTATCTTTTTTTCAAATCAACATGAACTGTTGGATTACCAGAAACAACATTCAAAGATCCAATGGAGAATACGCTTGAAAGAGCAATCTTTGCAAGATCTTTCTTATTCATAAGACAACCTCCGTTTGAATTCGTTGCCAAATCTACAAAGAAAATACCTAATTGACTTTAGTAAAGCAAATAAAAGTATTCCAAATCATAGCATTTTTTACCATTTCATTGCAGTTTATATCGTTTTACTGCATTTTATATCATTTTCGTTCAATTAGCGTCATCTACACTCTTTTATCGTTTTTCAGCTGCGATTTGTCAAACGAACCGCCCATCGTGGTCCACCCAGGAACCCGTTAACCCACCCGAAAATCTCAAAAATTTGCGGACGAAGTCGCGCGCGCCACCCCATGAGCCGATTCCGGAGAGCAACAAACCTTTTTGACAGGGGGCCTACCCTACCCCTCCACGCCCGTTAACACAGGTTTAACCGATTAACCAACGTTAACCAACGAGACCGAACCGGTACCCACAGCCCCCTGCACATCGCCCGTAATCAAGCGGTAAACAACGATTAACTAGCATTAACCTAAAAACATTCAAGTTAAACGAATTAAGCGATTGTGGAGCGAATGTGAAGCGAATCTAACAGGCGTTAACCCAACACCAGACATACCGCCCCACCATCCAAATTAACCAAAACATTCAACATTTAGACGCAAAAAGCCAGAGAGAATCACTCCCCTCCGGCTTGGTGTTGCCTAACCACTAAGGTCTAGACAACGGATTTTTTCTGCATGCACTGAATCTCGTGCATATCGCGAACACTCTGGAGCAAGTCCTTCATGTCGTCAATCTGCTGAGAACTGGCAAAGCCATTGGCATCGTCAGACTCGTTGCAGATGACTTCGAGATGAGTCATGCAGCGTTTTTCCAATTTAGCGAACAGTTCGCCCATATTAGCCTCCCATGCGAGCCATCAGCTTGGCAGCATCATCGGCGGAAAAGGTGAATCCCATCCAGGAAACCTTAGGCATATTGCTGAAGGCCTCGTTCAAGGCGGCACGAACATTATCCTCATGAACCATGGAGCCGTCTTCAGACAGCACCCCAAAAGACTTAAGGACAGATTCGTAAGGCTTAATGAATGATGCAGGATTGTTCCGCATCGCACCAACAGCCATAAGAGCAATGAACTTGCTCATGGAATTAGGCATAGCGGCAATCACATCCTGAGTGGCGAACATAGTCAATCCGTCAAGTGCCTGCTGTAAAGTGATCATAGCTCAGCTCCTTGTTATGCCGCCGGAGTTTCAGGGGCGATAGCCACAGGGCCCCAACCAGGACAAACGCTGGAATTCGGGACAACAGTCTTTGTAATGCCCGCAAGAGTTGCCTTAAGATTGTCGATAGCGGCGTTTGCGGCGTTGCAGCAGCAAGTCATCGTATCGGCGACGCGAGCAATCTTCTGATCCACAATCTGTTCCTTCAGAGGAGCAGCAGTTTCCAGAGCCAGAACACGACCGTCAATGCCAGCAATCTTAGCATTCATTTCCTTGTCGTTGCGGAACAGAGCATTGTAGACTTCCACCAGCTTCTTGTCAGTTTCCTGACCGGCCTTAAGAAGTGCAATCTCCGAATCCTTCTGGGCGAGAGCCAAGGTAGTCTGTTGATTGCCGCCGCCAAAGAGCGAACCAAGACCACCGTTCTGCATGAGGGCAAGTGCAGTACCTGCAATGCCAAGACCAAGACCAGCTTTAGCGGTGCTGGAAGAACCTTCGTTAGTGTAAGTAGCCATCGGATTACCCAATTACCCTTTACTGTTCGCCGGGCGGAATTGCCCGACAAGCAAAATCTATGAAGGAAAAACGGCAAATACAATGGCAAGTGTCCAACGGCTCCAATCAGTCCGAACTGTCCACAAAACACGTCCGTGTTTGTCCAAGTTGTCCAGATAAGCCTAATTAGTCCGTCAAGCAATCTATACAAAATACAAAACAATTATAATTTTATTACAAGAATTTAGGAGAAACCGCATGAGGCACCTAACCGTACCCCCGAAGACGGTCGCCTTCTACTGTGAAAGATCCGACAGGACCATTCGAAGAATGTGCGAGCGTGGAGAACTGGAAGCCGACCTGGTCGGCAACGAATGGATAATCAGCTCTGCCGGAGTCAAGCGACGATTCTGGAAACTCGGAAGAGCTTTATGGCAGAAGGTTCTGCACGACATCTACTCCGACCCGAAGGATTATGAGGAAGCCTATCAGGAATTCCTAGAAATCGAAGCCGAAGAATCGGCTAAAGAAAAAGCTCTGAAAAAGAAGCGGAAGTAAACCCACCAAACATCCACCAAACAAAAACGAGCCCGCGAACGCAGGCCCGGTTATCTACTCATCATCCTCAATCAGGAACTTTTCATGATATTTCAAGATCCTATAGGCAACGACACGGTCTCCGGCCCTTTCAACCTCGATGTCGACAATGTACCCATAATCAAAGAAGTTTTCCTTGGAATCAAGAACTTCCTTCTTGAAAGAGTCATCCAGGGAAATAAGCTTTTTAGGACTCTTGGAAACAGAAGTCACAATTCCCCTATCCCCAGGATTTCCAGACTTGCCGTCATTACGGACCTGGTTAAGATACAAGATTTCCTTTTCAAGCAAAGCTCTGCCAGGCATCATCATACGCTCGGAAACATTGACAGCCCTGTTAGAAATTCCGGAGCATTCTGCAGAAGTCTTGTCGACATAAACGCTGATATTATTGTTGTCACCAATGACAGAGAAAGCGACACTGCCATCGGAATCCTTTACGCAGGGATTCAGAACACGACCGACATTTCTAAGAGTTTTCGCATCGGCCCCATCAGGGAGATTTTCTACAGAGACAGGCTTGGAAAGAGACTCAACGACCGACTTGAAAAACTGGGCAAACTGAATAATTGAACTTGCATTTTCCACGATAGGCATAAGTGCGCCGGCAGTAGAAGCCAGGTCGATGATTACGCTACCCTTGCGCACCTCCTTGACATACAACTCTGCTCCATGGCCCGGATCTGTACGTTCACAAAACGAAGAGTACATCTCGGCCAGCGCGTTCATTGAATCGGCAAGATCAACAAGCCGGACCATCTTGGAATTTTTCAAATGAACTTCAAAAATATCTTCAGTCATACCCCCAAAGATACACAAAAGTTTGGCCAGGGTCAAGGCGGGGCCCGCGCGGGTCTTGAAAGGCTCAGAAGGGGCGTGGTGGTGGCGCTTGGGGGCCGGGGAATAAGAGACCATCCTAATTATGCCACAAGGACTTGGTGTGCGCCTGGAGCCGGTTCAGGGAGCAGGGGGCTGTGTGCGCTTGGACGGGCGGAAGCCCGCGGCGGTGCCTTGCGACGGACTCTCCCGAGTTAGCAGCACGCTGCACAGGCGTGGCGTTGGCGTTGTTTTGGGGTTGGGGCTAGTATTGGCACCTTTGCCCATAAAAAGGGCCGTGACGGCTGTTTATGGCGGGGTTTTGGCTATTGACAGGCGGGAATCAAGAATGTGTGTTTGTTCTGAAGGACTGAAAAAGATTTAAGATGTCTTATAAGCGTACTTATAAGAATGATTGTAAGACATCTTACCTTAACATATATGTATACATAAAAAGGATGTTTACACGTAAGAAGGATGTATAGTGTAGAACTTTTTCTTTCTTGGTTCTTCTTTCTTTTTAACCAACGAGGAAAATATGATTAAATCCGTTATGCAGGCCGTAGGGTACTGCTTTGCCATCATCGAGCACGAACACGACGCAAAAAAGGCCAAGGACCTTATCTACAGGAGGATCCTTGACCTTAAAAAGGAGCTGGGGTTCTAGAAAAAAGATGGGGCAATTTTGCCCCGTCAGTAAAAACATTGGTTTAAATTAAACCCATGAGTCTAAAGAGTGAATTCAGCAAGGCGATTGAAGCGAACTACAAAGGCGAAGCTTCTATCAAGTTTCCATACAGGTTTCTAAAAAGGACCATCGGTCAAGAAGGCGTTGACCAGGTAATCAACGCAGCCATTGAATCCGCTGTTAGACGGCTCCGAAGCTTGTCACCACAGTGCCACTACCAGTTTTCGGCAAGGACTTCAAACCGCAAGCACGCTGATACTCTGCTACTGCTAAGAGAACCTCCTGACGAGTCAGCGGACGGTAAGAAATAACGTGAAGAACGAATTTCCCGGACTTGACTAAAGTTTCAATCTTTTTCATAAGACCTACTTTTGAGGGGGCTTGGGGCCGTCGGACTTGAGCTTCTCCAATGTCTGGCTCATGCTGTCTATCAGCATTTGGCGGGCTATGTCACGAACATCAGCTGAATTTACCGAATCATTAGAAGATTCATTTTTCCGAAGCGCTTTTGCGGCGACTTCCTCACCAAAAATTTCTTCCAAGAACATTCCCGCACTCAGGAGTTTACCAATATTCTCACGAGTGACATCGCTTCTACCGGTATTCCAGGCAGCAACAAGTTCCCTTTTCACCCCTAAAGCATTCGCAAGAGACTGCTGTTTATACCCCTTACGATCCATAAATTCCTGAAGTCTAATTCTATCCATGGCAAGGAATATAAAAAAGAATAAAAAAAAGTGAAAAATTTTACCACAACCTATTGACAATGGTAAAATTTTTATCTGTTTATGGTAATATGATTAACAATAGTGGTAAAAATATCAACAATACGGCTAGTGGTTACAATGTTCGCGTAACCCCTAAAACCAAAGAACTTCTTGATTCCATCCAAAGTCAAATCAGCAACACCACCGGATCAAACAAGCCTTTAAGCGCTATCGTCGGTGACCTGGTTTATGACAAGGCAGTAGAACTCGGAGTCAATGGTTAAAAAATGGCTCGCCCCAAAAACGACATTCCAAGATTCATCTCTTTTGATATGCAAGAAATGGACGCAATTCAATCAACAATGACCAACGAAGAACTCGGTTCTTGGTGGAGAAAAGCCATTAGAGATGTTCGCTCTGGATGTCGTTCAAACGATGTTGACGATTTCATTAAAGAACAGTACAAAGTTACTGAATCAAGGATGCAAAAGCGCCAGCAAACCAACCAGGCATATTACAACAAGCATAACGACCAAGTGACCGTTCCCAGCGCAAGTGTAAACGCAAACGGATCACAGCAGGAAGCCGCGAACGGCAACACAGCGGACGATTGTAAAGCACAACCTTCCTGCACGAATTTTGCAGATGGCGACACCCGCGAGGGCTCGCTGAACATCGCTAACACGGGCAACCGTGCGCATCTGGAATCTGGTACATCTGCAAAAACCTCTGGCTCCAAAGTGGACGCCCCTACCGGTAACGCTGGGGAGAACAACCACAGCCCGCAAGGGTCGATTCTGGAATCCGCAACGTCCACCGCGGTAGCCAAGCCCTTGAAAAAGCCCTATGGCGAAAACAAGCACGTGCTCCTCACCGACGAAGAGGGGGCCAAGCTCAGGGAACTGTACGGCCACGATCTCGCCGTCGCCATCAACATCCTTGACGGCTACATCGAGAACAACGGCAAGGCAGCCAAGCGCTACAAGAGCCACTACATGGTGCTTCGCCGCGGCAACTGGGTGTGGGACAAGGTCCAGAACATGAAGCTCACCGAGAAACGCCTGGAGAACGCGGGCGGCAAGGCAAAGAACTTCAAGGCGGAGGAGCGCGAGGCCATGGCCCGATTCATCCGCGGGGAATCGGTCAATCACGATTCCAAGGTCAACGATTCGGAACTTTCAATGGAGGAGCTGAAGCAGCTGTATGGATGATATGCAGAAAAAAGTGAACCATCTGTGCCTATTGCTCAGGCTCCAGGTCATCGAGTACCTACTGAAGGTGGACCGCATCGAGTACGGCGCCCCGGCGCTCTCCGACGAGGAGATGGTGGTGACCAAGGCCATGATAAACGCATTGCCCTGCTGCACCAAGCGCCTGAAGGGCCTGTTCGAGGACGCACACCAGGCTCAGCGCGAAATGGGAATGTTCCCCCACGCCGTGAATCCGGGCGAACTCAAGTGGTGCCTCAAGAACCGCCACATCGGCTACAACTGCATCCAGCAGGTAAAGCATTCGTGGCTCCCCTTCAAGGAAGACAAGGACCTGCGTTCGCTCCCCGCCTTCAGGGCCCTCACCGAAGTCTACCGCCCCCTCATCGCATCGGGCAAGGGCATCATCCCGCCCATCGACGAAGACAAGGTCCAGGAAGAAGCCCTCGCCATCGTCAACCAAGTCACAGAAAAACTCATGGAGGAAAAGTGATGTCCTGGCTTATCAGAAAAGCAAAGAAAAAAGTCCTTGTCGATTTAGGCTCATGGCTCATCGCTCAATTCGTCACAAGAAGCATTCTCATGAGCAGAAACTTGTCGGACCATGGAAGTACCTACTGCAAGCTGAAAAACGGTTACAACGTTTTCGCCGTAGTGTCCAAGAAAGACATCACACTTTCCGACTTTTGTGATTGCACAAAATCTTCAGGCACGTATCATGATCTCGATCCCGATAAAGCTCAAGCCATTCCTCGCGAGTCACATCGTAAACCTGAACCGCACCAGTGAACGCCCCATAAAATTCAAGGTACGGATCAAACCACTTAGCTTCAAAGTAAACTGGGCTATCAAGATCTGTAATCGTGTCATCAATAATCATAGAAACCTCATGTTTTAAAGGGAACTTAGCAAATATGAACTTCAACGAATTCAAGAGCGCAGCCTTCTGGCAGCAGGAACGCAACCGCAAGGAAGCCGAAGAGCGTCGCGACAACTTCGCGGGAGCACTGGTCGCAACAGCCATGTTCGCCCTGTTCCCGTTCCTCTACTGCATCGCATCTATTCTCGACGGGTAGCTTATGAACGTACACGAAGCAGTCAGACGAAACAACTACAAGAACGCCCTGCACATGCTCTGCATCAAGATGGGATGGACCAAGGAATACTCCTGGTACATCATGCGCAGGGAACCGGATATGTGCAGGAACGGCGGTAGAGAAGCCTTCATCAAGAAGGCCACCAGATTGCTTGCGTTCAACTACGATGGCATCCACACCGGGGCCGAGCCGTCACTTTCGCCAAGGCTTTTGCCAAGCGAACATCCATTGAGTCAACCGATCCGTTTTCCACCTGAATTTGAAGAGAAGTCTAAATGAGTTTGAATCACGCTATTTTTCACGGTCGCCTGGGCAACAATCCAGAGATTACCACAATGCCCAACGGCAAGGAACGAGTCCGTTTCAGCATCGCCGTTGACCGCAACTACAAGGACCAGGACGGCAACCGCCCTACCGACTGGATTTCGGTCGTCATCTGGGGCAGTGCAAATTACGTCCGCAAGGTAAACCTCGCCAAGGGCGACAGCGTTATCGTCAGCGGCCGCATGGAGAACCACACCTGGACCGACAACAATGGTGTCCAGCACAACGCCAACTACCTGAACTGCAGCGAGATTCACTTGACAGCAAAGAAGGGTGACCGCAAGAGCGACAAGGACCAGGCTGCCGAAGCTGCGTTCCAGAACACTACACCGCAAGACGATGACGACTTGCCGTTCTAGGGGGATGATATGACCAACGCAGTAATCAGGCTCCAGGGAAAGACCCACAACGAAACGAATTATGTGGTATCCATATTCATCGATGGCGAAGGCAAAATCAGCCATACCGAAGTATGCGGAAAACCTTGCCGCGCCGTAAAAGAAACCATCGACAACCTCGGCGCAATCAAGTCCAGCAATGTCAACGGAATTTGCGACGCAATCCGACTCAAAATGGCAACGCACAACGAATATGTCAAAGGATAAGAATCATACACCGTGGACCACTTCTGAAGTCGCCATTCTAAAGGCTGGCGTGATTCCGGAAGGGCGTACAATGCGAGCCTGCAGGACCTTCTGCTGGAGGCACGGAATCTTTTGGGCCGGCAAGAAAACTTACGACAACAACATGAACCTCTTACAAAGGATAAAGAAAAATGCGAAACATCCTCATGATTGATATCGAGACCACCGGCACCAAGCCTGGCTGCAAGGTGCTTTCCATCGGAGCCTTCGGCTTCAACGAAGACGGCCAGCAGGTAAGTTTCTATGAACGAATCAATCCGGAACAGCTTGCCAAGGAAATGTTCTTTGACGAACCCTCCACCATGGAATGGTGGCGCAAGCAGGACGAATCCGTAATGCTGGAAGCCTTCGGCGGCGAGAAGGGCCCTGCAGAAGTCCTGAGCGAATTCAAGCAGTTTTTCTACAAGAACTTCAACCCCGGCCGCGGCAGCTGCAAGTTCACTGTGTGGAGCTGCGGCATTGATTTCGACTTCCCGATCCTTGGCGAACTTTTCGCAAGAACCGGCGTCTCTCCCCTGTGGAAGCTCTGGCAGCAGCGCGACTACCGCACCATCAAGGAACTGTTCCCCGAAGTAAAGGCCAACGAAGGCAACGTCGAGAAGCACAATGCCCTGGAAGACGCCAAGGCACAGATGCGCGGACTCCGTCATTTCTTTGGTCTGCAGCTCGCTCCCGCAAAGAGCATCCAGTAGAATATAGCCCTGGCGGGCACAACACAACAACAAAACAAAAACACACTAGATGTCGGCGCCCTGCAACTCAGGCCCCAGCATTGAATTACACACCCCGCCAGGGTTTCAATTTAGCCCGATGGACGCATCTGATCTAAGTCATTGAGTCCTCCTATTGGTTGTGTTGTACCGCGTCCGGAGGGCAATTTTTTCAACAAAAGGAACCCAATCATGAACAGTGCAAAAGAAAAGCACATGAACGAAATCATTCACGAGACCGCCAGCAAGTTCGCTGCAATGAGCAAGGTCATGAGCAACGATATCAAGAGCGGATACGCAAAACTTTGCTGCATCTGGATTGAAAACGGTAGCAAGACCGCCACTGCATTTTCCCACCACATCGGATGTGCAACCAAAATCGAGCGTTTCTGCCAGGAAGCCGAAAACGATTACAACGAATGCATTGAGCTTACCGCGAACCACGCAGGCCTTATGCACATCCAGTATGCCAACGGCTACGCTCTGGTAACCAGCAAGAACTACGACGAATTCCTCAGCAAGAATGGACGCCCTATTTCCGAAGATGGCGAATGGAAAAACTTCGAGTACATCAACTGGAAAAATGTACTCCCGGAAATGGCGGTTTGCAGCAAGGCCATTGATCACGGAAAGATGTTCGACCCGAAGCTCCTCGTAATCCTTGACAACGTCAAGAAAACCTGCCCGTACAACGATTTCTATGCAAGCGTCCAGGAACGCATGGTCTGCAGCGAAAACATGGAAACCTGCGTTGCAGCATACCCTGACATGATCCTTGTCGCATACCCCATCAAGCACGGCTCGGACGAAACGAGTTCTGATCCCTCCATCGACATGAAAGAAGAATACCGCTTCTTCAAGGACTAGGATGCGAAAGGAACGCACGAAGTACGGCTGCAAGACTTTCACGGTCAAGGAACTGCAGGATTTGCTTCCAAGGCTCGACTGCGACCGTGAAGAAGCCTTGAAAATCGGCGAAAGCATCGGAATGACAAAGCATGCAGTCGATACGCTCAGGAGCCTGCTCGGTTTCACAAAGAAGACTCCAGACATCATTCCGGAATCCACCCTGGACAGAGTAGTCGAAATATTCCTGGACAATCCAGACAAGAGCGCCTACGAACTGTTCAGGGAGTACAACGGCGAACTGAAACTTGCCTGCTACCAAAAGTTCTACGAAATCCTAAGGCGTCGTGGAATCGAGAGCAACCGTAAACGAGACTACTGGTCCGTTTTCAAGGACAAGAAACTCCTGGACCTTAGGGACAACAAGAAAATGACATATCCGCAGATCCACGAGATCATGCCAGAAAGAACCATAAGCGCCCTTCAACTCCGATACGCAAAACTAAAAGGTTATATCGCACCAAGCAAAAGGAACAAAATCAATGAAAACGCAGCTTGACATGAGAACTATCGCAGTCGCGAAAATCATCCCCAACCAGAACAACCCCAGATCCGAAATCGGTGACGTTTCCGATCTTGAAGCAAGCATCAAGGCCCACGGCCTTATCTCCCCGCTGACCGTCCGCTGGAACGGTACCCGTTTCGAAGTGGTAGCCGGTTCCCGCCGCCTCAAGGCTCTGCAGAATCTCGGCATCGAAAATGTAGCCTGTAACGTGATTGACGGTCCCGAAGACAAGCTCTTCGAAATCGCCACCGCCGAGAACGTGAGCCGTAAGAACATGAGTGCAGGTGACGAATGCCGCGCGGTCCTGCAGATGGTCAAGAACGGCACCGACATCCGTTCCATCGCAACCAACTTCGGCCACAGCGTGCGCTGGGCCCTTGGTCGCCAGAAAATGGCGGAGCTGGGCGACGATATCATGAAAATGGTAGACGAAGGCGAAATCACCCTAGCCCACGCAGAAGTGCTGACCATGTGCAACAACGATGATGAAGTCAAGAAGTTCGCTGATCAGTGCCGCTACACACATCCGGAAGACCTGAAAACTCGTATCATGAACGAGAAGAAGAACCTCTCCAAGACTCCCTTCAACACAAAGAAAATCTGCAAGGGATGCGACAAGCAGACCATCACCCAGCAGGACATTTTCGGCGACGTTACCGACAGCTACTGCCAGGACGGAGAATGCTATCAGAATAATCTGGACAAGTTCATTGAAGGCAAGGTTGCTGAACTGAAGAAAAACGGCTACATCCAATGGGAAGGCAATTACGATTGGAATTTCATCCATTCCTACAGTTTCATTGATCCGGACAAAATGAGCGAAAGCGACGTTGAAGTCGTTGAACGCATCAAGGAAAACGGTGGACATCTCTGGTTCTACGTCAAGAAGGACGGAGAGGTGGTTTTCCGCTGGAAGCGCTCCGAAGCACCCAAAGACCCTGAAGAAGAGGAAGCCCAGGAACAGGAACGCGCAGAACGCGAACTGAACAGCAAGGTACATCAGCGCAAAAATGAACTGGAAAAGGCTGACTTTAAGGAACGCGTCCAGAACATCGTAGACAGCATTAATTCGAACGCCGTAGCCCTTATCTTCGACACACTGAATACCGAGTGCTACGACAACGAAACCTTCGGCGAAAGCAGTACGGCAGACGCCGATGAAGAATACGACGAAGGAGCCGTAGCCAACATCGATGAACCTACCGCCAATGGCGATTCCCAGCGCGACTACATCGTTGCAAAGATCGTAGACATTCTCACCGATTACGACGGCGTCATCTACAAGTCTGAAGTCGAACGCGCTTTCTTTGACCTTAAGGAACATTCCTGGTATGAAGCCGAAGCCCGCCGGCAGATTGAAGAAGAACCCGAAACTGAAATCGAAGAAGAGCAGGAGTAGAAAATGAATTACTTCAAGCTCGCCAGGGAATGTGAAGCAAAGGTATTCCTTGGCGACAGCCCCAACCTTTTGGCAACCTGCTACCGTTGTGGCCACAAGTTCAAAATCAAAGACATGTTCGAAGTAGGCCTGAACGTGTTCAAATGCGCCCAGTGTGTCAAAAAGTAAATCATAAAGCAAGGACTGATATGCCTGTTGAAATTGTCACCAAAGAAGATCTTGACCAGTTGCAAAGCAAGCTCATTGCTGCTCTTGAAGAAATCAAGAGCGTTCCCGGTCGTCGCAAGTGGATGAACATCCTGCAGGCCACTGATTACATCGGGCGTAAGCACACCCGCTACCTTGCAGAAAAGGCCCGTAATCACGAAATCACGGTTCATCGCGACGGCAAGGAAGTGTTTTTCCTTGTCGATGACCTGGACCGCTTAATGATGCAGTTCCGCATCCCCAGCAACGACGAAATTAAAAGCAACGCATTTGTGAGGAAATAATATGCGAAAGAAAAAAATCGAAAATCCGCTAAAAAACAAAATTGCCAAGCGCGGCATGGAAGCTCTCGAAAAACAGTGGGAAGATTTCAAGCCCACCGACAAGCCCGTCTCCAAGCGCGGCCGTAAGAAGAAGACTGCAACCACCGAGGAATCCTCGGCAGTTGTTTCCGAAATGGAAAAGACTCAGACCGAGTTCATTCCCAACTTTTGGACACACCCCGACAAGGAACCGTTCAACATTCCGAATCAGTCCGCAAAAGCCGACTGCGGCAAGCCCCAGCTTTCCCTTGTCCCGACGAAAATCCTTGAAGCAATCGCCCGCGTCCGTGAATACGGCAATCGCAAATACAAGTCCAAGGACAACTGGAAGACCGTAGAAATCGAACGCTACCGCGATGCAGCCTTCCGCCATTGGGCACAGTACATTGACGATCCCCAAAGCCGTGACGAAGAATCCGGCCTCCCCCACCTCTGGCACGTCGCCTGCAACATCTCATTCCTGGTAAGCCTGGAGGATTATGATGTCTTACAACATTAAAACAACTCATCATGAATTAATCAATAATGTCTTAACCGAAATCAAGACCGACGCTACCGTTTATGAAATGAACGAAGTCAAGGATTACATCCAGGAATTCATCGAACAGTTCACGGACTACTCCGACGAAGGCCTGATCAAGGTCGCCGTTTTCCACACCGACGATTACGGCAAGATGGACCTGAGAACGTTCTACACCTACAAGGAAAAGGACATGATCAGCTTCAACAAGGACCACGGCCGTCCAAAAATTTTGGAAACCTCAGAGGTGCAGGAATGACGTTAGAAGAATTCGCCAACACAGAACTGGGAAAAAAATTCCTGCAAAACAAACCCGCTGCAACAGTCAAGGATATCGCCGACAAGTATCCTGACCCACCCAAAGAAAAGATCGTTGAAACAACATGTCCTTGCTGCCAAAAACGGCTAAGGCTCAAAATAAAGGTGTAGAATAATGAAAACTTTGACGCTACCCTTGAAGCGCAAGTGGTTCGAGACGATTCGCGACGGCGTGAAGCTGGAGGAATATCGAGAAATGTCGGACTACTGGAAAAAGAGGCTTTTTTCGAATAAAGTTTTTTGCAAAGGCGTTTGTAAAATATGCAATGTAAAAAACTGCCCAAAAGAAATTTTTAGTTCCTACGAACGCCTAATATTCACTTTAGGCTATCCGAAGGCCGACGACACCAGCCGACGCATGGAATTGAAGAACCCCAAAATCCGCATTGGCGAAGGTCGCCCTGAATGGGGTGCGGAACCAGGAAAGAAATACTTCATTATCACTTGGGATAAAGAATGACCAAAAGACAGTATGAAATTTTAGCAAAAATGCTAAGCAAAGAAGAAGCTGCTATTAGTTTGGCCGTTTATGAATCGGAAGGTGAATGGGACGAAGAACTTTTAAAAGAAGACCTGAACGACATAATTCAAATTAAAAAAGAAATTCGCCAAACAATAACAATCCAAGAATCAATGTTTTAAAAAATGACGACCAGGCAATTTAATCATTTAACGCATTTGATCGATGACGAAATTGATAAATGCGAAACCAAATTGATGAACAAACACTGCATGAATATCGAAAAAATTAACAAAATAAAAGCACTTCAAAAAGATTTGCTGGCAATCAAAAAAGAATTGACAGAAACGTTTTCTGCATAATAATTTAGGATAAACGAAATGAGAGGTTTTACTTACACTTACTATGGATTACTATTCCCTAACGGAATACTCAAATTCAAAACCAAAACAAGCAAAGACGCTTTTGCCAGAGCATCTGCAAAAACAAGCATTTACTTGTTCAGGATTGGAGACTGCATAAAACAAGTCGAATCCTACAGCATTACATACAAGGAATGGCTCCGCGAATTGAACGGACTCCCGCAAGAACTTCACGAAGCCGCACAAAATATCATTGACAAAGAAACTCAAAAATAACATAGGAGACATAAAATGAAAAAGACAATCATCGCAATCATCATCGCACTCGCATTCGTTGGATGCGCTCAGATCGACCAGACCGAACGCGGAATCGGTATTTTATCATGACCATCAACCACGATCACCTGCACGGCACAACCGACAAGGCCGTGAGCCTTGAAGAAGACTATCGCAAGATCAGCGCGATGTACATCGACGCCATAAACAAAAGCGACAAGCTCGACATGAAGAACGCCGAACTCAAGTGGGACATTATTTCCTATCGTTTTGAAAACAAGGCCCTCCGTATTGAACTTTTGAAATGGAAGTTGTCATCCATCAGAAAAACAAGATTTTTCAGCATGGACCACAATTACAACAGACGCAAGGCATCCCAGAAGTACAGGATCATGCTTAAGCTTGAAGAACGTATCCAGAAGCTGGAGAAGATATAATGGAAATAATCAGTTGCATAATCGCATACACAATCGGTTTGATTGGTGGCTACCTTGCTGCAGCCGGAACCGACAACATCCCGACCATAAAACAAGTGGGATTCCTTGCAATAGCCTTGGCTTTGGTAATGACCCCCGTCATCATTTTCATCATCATTTCAGGAACAAAATGAAACGTATCGATCGAATGAAAAACATGATCATGCAAATCGACAACATCCTCACCGGCCTGGGACCATCACAAGCCAATGAGCGAGATATTGCTGCAATACTATCAAATCTCGCTTTGAGCTATGACGTACCCGCCCACATCTACAACGAAAAAGGTCGAAGGAAAATGGTATGAAGAACAAAAGGCTTTTTGAAATCGAACAAGATATCCGCCAATTTGGAGGCATAACAGTTTCTTTTTGTATCGAAGCTTCCGACCTGAACGAACTCTATTTCCTTCTCTATCAAAAAGGATATAAAAAAGGAACATACACCGTAAAAGAATTTCTCCCTGAAAGCACAATGCCCACAGAAGTCACCCCAGAGCCCCAAATGTCATTATTTGGATAAAAGCCCCATGAAAGAATGCCAGGAACTACTTCGCCAATACGGCCTAAACTTCAAGGAGGAAGCGTAATGACCGCAGAAGAATTCGACGCATTAAGCTTTCACAAAGGAATGGTCGTTCATTTCCTGGAACCAAAGACGGTGACCCGCCCTAATCCAACAAGAATTATGGGAGCCTTAATCAGACATGTGATTTTCAATGACGATACCGACGGTGGTGGTGGTGTCCAATACCATGACGAAAAAGGACGCCAAACCTTTGTACACTACTCTCGAATCGTAAGCATCAAGTAATTGACAATGCAGGACAAAGAGACTCAGGAAAAATCCTGAGCCTTTTCTTTTTTATCTAGATCAAGAGAACGCGGCTTGCAACACTTTTCTGGCGACAGCCTGATATGGCATTCCAAGCTCCGCAGCCTTCTTCTTCATGTTTTCCACCGTCTGTGGATCCAGGCGAAGAGAAACCATCTTAAGGCTCGACTTTTCCCCAGAAAGAGCTGTCTTGGCCTTTTCAACAAGGACCTTCAGCCTAGCATCGTCAATTCCAACCGATTCGTCAAGCTCTCGCTCCACATCTTCAAGTTCTTCAGCGGAAAGCGTATTTTCCACAATCTTGTGGCCGGAGGCAATGAGCGCGGCCTTCAATTCTTCCTTATCCATTTTCACCTCCATGTGACCTTCTGACCGTTACTATGGTGTACATGTCTGCTTCTACGATAATCGTCCACGACACGCCGTCAACAGTTCCAATCATCTTATATCTTCCGGAATTCGCAGCTTCAACTTTATAACCGGAAGAAAGAAACTTTCCCAACATATCGGGAGTAAATCCTCTTTCTGCCATTCTTTCGATTGCGTGTTCCGTGATATTCATGTTCTAAATATAAATTTGTATTGCTATTTTGTCAATACTAAAAGTGAAAACAAACTCGAAATCAATTCCGTCACAAACCAAAGGACACTAAACACAATTCTCAGCACGGCAAAACCGTCTAATTTTCGATTTCAGTCACAATTTAGTCACACAAACAATTTTCAAACGATAAAGAAAAAGCCCCAAGCCCTTTATTTATAAGGCTTGGAGCGTCATTGGTTAGTTTAATAGTGCCAGAGGGACTCGAACCCTCGTTGCCGGCGTGAGAGGCCAGTGTCCTAGACCACTAGACGATGGCACCGAATTGTTTGCTATTTCAGGAGCGGGCCTAATATAGCAAACTGAGTCAAATTTGACTAGTCTCTGTAGAAGAGATCCAGGTTGTTGACAACCGGGGTGCCAGCTTCGAGGTTTGCAATGTAGTCGTTGAAGAGAGTTGCGCCAACATAGCTGCCAGCATTTGCAACTTCGTTCTTGACTGCAGCCTTGAGGGCTTCTTCTTCCGGAGCCTTCTTGCTTTCAACCTTCAGCATCACAGCACCGTTTTCGGTAGCGATGGCAGAAGTCCATTCACCAACCTTAGCGTTCTTCACAGCCTTTGCGAAGTTAGCGTTGCTGTAGCCAAAGCCCGGAACGTAACCGTCAACAGAAGTGGTCTTGGATTCCACAGAAACCTTTTCAACAGCGGTGGTAGAATCTTCCGGATTGACAGCCTTCACCTTTTCAGCAACAGAGTTCAGGTATGCTTCTGCAGCAGCTGCAGCCTTTGCGCGGAGGAGGTTTGCCTTGATGCTGTTGAAGAAGAGATCCAAGCTACGGTCACCAGCCTTGAGGTCACCGACCTTTTCAGCAATGGCAACCCACTTGTTGCTCTTCATGACCGGGGAAACCTTGCTTGCTTCCGGCGGGAGATTTTCGTTGGGCCAAGCGTAAGCGGAAAGACCCTTGAGGTAACCCATACCTTCGATGTCTTCGCCACGAGAGAGCCAGTTGGAAGTCTTGGCTTCGAGGCCCTGTTCCTTGGCAGCGTCAGCAAAGGACTTGCCTGCATCGACTGCAGTCTTGATGGTGTTCAGGACAGCTTCGAGGCTATCGATGGTTTCAGAGGAAGCATTGACAACGAGGAGGATGTGACCGACCTTAGCCAGTTCAGCACCGGTGGAATCCTTGGACTTGCCGTAGGACTTGATGAGGTGGTAGCCGTACTGAGAGCGAACCGGTTCAGAGATTGCACCGGAATCGAGAGCGAGGGCTGCCTTTTCAAATTCAGGAACATAGAGACCACGGCCAGCTTCACGATCGAGAGTACCGCCATTTTCTGCAGAACCCGGGTCTTCGGAAGAAATGCGAGCCATGTCTTCAAAGGAGGTAGTTGCAGAAGAATCAGTCAACTGGTAGTAGAGGGTCATTGCGTATTCGCGGATGCGAGCGTCATCACCAGTGGTAGCTTCAACCGGGAGGTAAGCATAAACGAACTTAGCCATATCCTTGGTAACGAAGAAGCTGTCACGATGAGCGTTGTAGTAGCCAGCCACCATGACACTGTCAACAGTCTTGTCTTCGACAGCGAAATCTGCACCGTTAGCAACAGCAACCTTAACATCGTAATCGGTCATACGACGATCCACAGACCAGTTTGCTTCGAGAGAAGTGGTGTGGACAGAAGCGCCGACCAGAGCCTGCAGTTGGCGGACCGGAATGGTGGTGTTCTTGAGGTCTTCTTCAAACTGAAGCATCACGCCCCACTTGAAAGCTTCGGGAGTCTTGAGCCAAGCTTCGTAGTCTTCCTTGTTAAAGGTAGAGTCAGTGAGGAACTTCGGCAGACTGGCAATGTAGGCCTGAGAGCGCTGCATCAAGTCTTCCTGGGAGGTAGCCTGCTGCTGGATGGCATAGAGGCGACCCTGAGCTTCCTGGACCAGACGGCCACGAACGGCGTCCGGATTGCGGGAGAATTCAGATTCAAGTTCTGCGACTGAGGCCTGAAGTTCGGCCTTTTCGAACTGTTCGCCAAGGAGGATCTGGCGGACAAAGGAACGGAACACGTCGGAACGAAGCTGGGTGTACTGTTCATCTTCGAGGTGCTGACCCTGGTACTGGTTCTGGACGATATTCTTGATGCGGGAGTCGAATTCAGCATAAGAAATCTTCTTGTCGTTCACAACTCCAACCGGATAGCTGTGTCCCTGGTTCGGAACACGGTCCATGGCCAGAAGGCCCACTGCGATACCTGCAGCAAAGATTACAATAATCCACTTGGCTTTTTCATTAATCCACGTTAACATGAGTAGACTCCATTAGAATTTTATGGCTGCAAATTTAGTCAAAAAATTCCAATTTGTTTTATTTTTCCTTTATTTAATGCCGAAATACTCCTTTTTTTCTATTTATTGGGTATCCAAAATCGAAGATTTAAAACGGAGTTTAATCATGTACGATATTTTGGTCCTTGGCGCCGGCATTTCCGGTTTGAGTGCAGCACTCCATGCCGCAGAAAAAGGTCTCTCTGTTGTCATCCTCACGAAGGGTGCAAAGCCGGACGGATCATCAAACTACGCCCAGGGCGGTATCGCTACAGTCACCGAAAAGACAGACAAGTTTAAATTCCACATTGATGATACCTTGGAAGCTGGCGCAGGCCTTTGCAAGAAGGAACCGGTGAACATTCTCACCAAGAGCGGTCCTGCCACCATCAAGCAGTTGGTCAAGTGGGGCGTCCAGTTTACACCTTCTCCCGTGAACCGTGAAGAATTCGACCTTCACCTGGAAGGCGGCCACAGCCATCACCGTATCCTTCACGCCGCAGACCTTACCGGCAAGGAAATCATGCGCGCCCTCCTCTGCGAACTCCACAAGCAGAAGAACATCGACTATCTGGAAAACTGCTACATCAAGGATTTGATCTGCAACGGTGAAGGCAAGGACAAGCGTTGCGTCGGCGCAAAGATTATTCATCAGAAGTCTGGCGAAGTTGAAAACATTTACGCAAAGGCCACCATCCTTTCTACTGGCGGTGCCGGACGCATTTGGCAGTACACCGTTTGCCCGCCGGACAGCTGCGGCGACGGCATGGCTATTGCAGCCCGCGCAGGTGCAGCTCTGCAGGATATCGAATTCATGCAGTTCCACCCCACCAGCTTGTACGCCCCCAGCCTCAAGAAGCCGTTCCTGATTTCCGAAGCCGTACGTGGTTTCGGAGGCATCCTCAAGAACGACAAGGGCGAAGAATTCATGAACCAGGTTCATCCTCTTCATTCTCTCGCTCCCCGCGACATCGTGGCTCGTGCCATCCATCGTGAAATGCAGCGTCTGGGCAAGCCACACATGTACATCGACTTAACTGGCCACACCCCGAAGGATATCCGCAGCCACTTCCCCAACATCTATGCAAAGTGCATGGAAGTTGGCGTGGACATGACCAAGGAATGGATTCCTGTTGTTCCGGCAGCGCACTACATGTGCGGCGGCGTACTGGTTGACACCTGGTCCCGTACCGAAATCAAGGGCCTTTACGCCTGTGGCGAAGTTGCTGCAACCGGCGTTCATGGTGCAAACCGTTTGGCATCCAACTCCTTGTTGGAAAGCGTCGTCTACGCAATCCGCGCTATCGACAACATCGAAACCAGCGGCCTCCTGAAGGAAAAGATTTCTACCTCCCGCTCCTCCAAGAAGGAAAAGGTCTCCTACACCAAGGCAGCCTACTGGCGCAAGCGCCGCAAGATGTTGCAGGACATGATGTGGACCCACTGCGGCATCGTCCGTACCGTGGCAGGCCTCAACCAGGGCCTCAAGGTTATCGAATCCTTGGAAGCAGACATCGCAACAGCCATCAAGAACAAGGAAACCGAGAATTTCTACTTCATCGAATTCCAGAACGCACTTCAGGTGTCCAAGATGATTCTTATTGCAGCACTCCGTCGCAAGGAATCCCGCGGCCTCCACTACATTCTGGATTACCCCAATCCCGACCCCAAGAGCAAACACCAGAGCATTTACCTGGGCGACAAGAAGTAATCATACTTAGGGACTAGGGATAAGCGTGGTAGCAAAAAGCGACAAGCCGACAAAGATTGGCGGATATAAACCGACCCAGGAACTGAGTTCCGGAGCCATGGGAAATCTGTGGCTCTGTCACGATCCTTCTTTGGACCGTATGGTGGTCGTCAAGCAGATGCGCGAAAATTTGGAAGAAAACAGCGATGCCGTCAAGCGTTTCATGCGTGAAGGCAACATCCTCGCCCACCTGAACCATCCGGCAATCATTCAGCCCCACGCCCTCTGGAAGGAACGCGACGGAAAGCTTTCGCTTTCCATGGAATTCGTCAACGGCATCACGCTGCGCCAGCTTCTTGACAAATGCAAGCAGCCGCCCCTGTGGGTTGTCATGGCAATTCTTTACGACGTACTTGGTGCATTGGGTCACGCCCACCGCGCAGGCGTTGTACACCGCGACTTGAAACCAGCCAACATCATGATTGACGTGGATGGCCGCGTACGCCTCCTGGACTTCGGCATTGCCCACACGGACAACCCGCTGAACGATTCCGAGGACAGCCTCACCATCACTGGTGCAATCCTCGGTACCGTCACCTACATGAGTCCGGAACAGACCCTTGGTGAAGACGCCTCCCCCGCCTCCGACCTTTTTGCGGTGGGCGTGATTGCAAGCGAAATGCTTATGGGCGAAAACGTTTTCCGCGGCGAGAACTTTGCAGATACAGTCAAGCGCGTCCAGAAACTCCGCATTACCGACAAGGCTTTCGACAAACACGTACCGAAGCCTCTCCGCAAGTTTGTCATGAAGCTTCTGGCAAAGAAGCCGAAGAACCGTCCGCTGACCGCATTCGACGCAGCCAACGAACTTTCTGAGCAGATGAAGAACCTTCCCCGCGACCTCAGCCCATATATGGGCATGTGGACTGCAGCACTTAAGAGCAGCGACGAAAACGCAGGCGAAGATCTTTTCACAGAACCTCCCGTTTACAAGACATCAAAGAAGGTCCCGTTTGTTCTCGGGCTTTTGTCCGGTGCAGCTATTTCAGCAGCGGTTGCAAGTCTCATTCTTTTTGTTCTATAGTTGTCTATGAATACCATTGATATTGTCAGCCTCGCTCTTATGACCCTTCTCGCCTTGATTGGCGTTTGGCATGGCCTGCTTCGAGGCATTTTCCGTTTGATTGCCTGGGCATCCGCAGTCATAGGGGCATACCTTACCAACGCACACTTTGCGAATACGGTCGTGGAGAATCTTGGTTGCAGCAATTTCTCGGCTACCATCGTTTGCCTCTGCATCGGTTTTCTCGTACCGTTCCTCCTGTTCCTTTTCATTGGCCACGTCATCAACAGGGCTGTCAGCGATACCGTCGTCAACAAGTTCGACAGAATTCTCGGAGCTTTGTTTGGCGTAGTCAAGGCTGTGCTGATCCTCTTTGCTCTGCTGACCATTATGCACGTTCTGCCTTTTGGCGGGGTCATCAAGGAAACCCGCGACACAGCCGTTGCATACAAACTTTATCAGAGCACTTTGGAATCCTTAGGTTATTCCTCCGACCCCATCGACTTGGTGGACGTTGCAGAAAAGAAAGCCACCGAATTCACCAAGAATATCACCGACAAGGCTGCAGAAAAAGCATCTGAAGTCGCAAGCGAAGCTGCAAGCAGGGCAGCCACCGCAGCCAAGGATGCCGCAGACAAAGCCCTGGAAGAAGCTAAAGACGCAGCAAAGGCCGCCGTCGACCAAACACAAAAAAAGGCAGCTGACGCCGCCCTTAATAAGAAAGATTCTGCAGAGTCCGCAAAAGCAGACACTACTCGCAAAAACTAGCAACGAGACGCAATAGACTTGGCGCAGGCTTCCGCCTCGCGAACAATGTCTTCTTCACCGTCGATATGGCGGTTCTTCATCACAAACTTGCCATCGCAAATGACCGAGTGAATGGCGCGGGAATCTGCAGCGTACACCCAGTTGCTCACAAGGTTGTGGCAGGGGTTCAAGCGTTCGTTCCTTAAATCCACCAACAAGGCATCGGCAAGGAAACCTTCGGCAATAACGCCGGCTTCTACACCATAAGCGGTAGCGCCGCTTGCTGTAGCCATCTTGAGGACATCATCAGCGTTCAAGGTATCGGCCTTTCCCAAAGCCTTCGCCAACAAGGAAGCCACCTTCATTTCCTCATGCATATCCAAATTATTGTTGGAGGACGCGCCGTCAGTTCCAAGAGCCACCAGCATGCCACTATCCAGCATCTTCGGGATCTTGGGAATGCCACTATTAAGCTTGAGATTGGAGCAGGGATTCAAAACTGCAGCAGAACCGGATTCAGCCATCAAGGCCATATCCTGTTCAGACAAATGCACGCAATGGGCGGCGACAAAGTTATCGCCCAGCACGCCGTAACGGGCCATCAGTTCCACAGGAGAACAGCCGTCTTTCTTTTTACAATCCTTCACTTCCTTTGCTGTTTCAGACAAATGAGTATGAAGAATCATTTCTTCTTCGCGGGCAATCTTTGCGCAACGCTTGAAAAGATCCTCCCCAACCATGTAGATGGAATGAGGCATCACCGCAAGCTTTACACGATCAGATTCAAACTTATGGTCCTTAATGAACTTGAAGTTGTTCTCAATGGCTTCGTCAGTCATAAGGCCTTGTGCAAAGGTGACACCAATGGAGGCGCGAATTCCCATTTCCTTTACAACCTTCATGGTCTGTTCACGATGCCAGTACATATCAGCAAAGAAAACCGTACCAGACTTTATCATTTCAAGAACCGCAAGGCGTGAGCCAATTTCAATATCCTTAGGAGTCATCTTGCCTTCAAAGGGCCAGATATGGTTCTGCAACCATTCCTGCAGAGGCATGTCGTCGGCGTAGCCGCGCAAGAGGGTCATGGCGGCGTGGCAATGTCCATTATAGAATGGAGGCAAGATAGCCAAGCCAGAACAGTCCACAATTTCGGCCTTATCGTAATCCTTGGAAGTCAGGGGACGAACCACCTTGGAAAAACGTTTTCCGGAAATGAGGATATCTCTCACCTGACCTTGGAACATTACGGACTTTAAAACAATTTTGGACATTTTAGCCTCTTGAATTCGTTGTTTTGAATATAGAAAACACTTTTTGTAAGGAAATTATATATTATTGGAATATGACAAACGAACAACCAGAAACACTACCAATTACACGAACTGAATTTTCCAAGTTGGAAATTTTCAAGAACGTTTCTTTTGAAAGCTTGGCAGGATACCTTCTCGGCTGTAAAAAAATTTTGGCCCAGCCCGGAGAGCTTTTGATTGATCCCGAGCACCCCATCCGTCGCCTTATTGTTGTTCTTGACGGTCTGTTGGAAGTTAAGCTCACGTCTCAGGGTGGCAATTTTTCTGACACTATTGAGCCGGGTCACAGCGCAGGTGAAATGTCCATCTTCGACAACATCAAGCCCAGTGCCAGCGTTTATGCCAAGGAACCTAGTCACCTGTTGATTGTAGATGCAACTACAGCGCTGGCTATGATCCACGCCTCCCACGATCTTTGTTTGAACTTTTTGCATATTCTATGCCAGCGAATCCGCAACAACAACCGTGTGGTTTGCCAGGAAGAATACCACATCCGTTGCATCGAAGAGAACGCACGAGTAGACTCCCTCACTGGTCTTCATAACCGTCGCTGGTTGGAAGAAATGTACGCCCGCGAAATGACTCGTAGTAACGCAGGCAATTTCAAACTCTGCGCCTTCATGCTGGACATCGACCACTTCAAGCACGTAAACGACACCTACGGTCACTTGGCTGGCGACCAGGTTCTCATGTCTGTGGCTCAGTCCATTACCAAGAGTCTGCGTCCCTCCGACATGCCAGTCCGTTACGGCGGCGAAGAATTCACCGTGTTCCTTCCGGGAACCTCCCTGGACAATGCGAAGGTCATTGCCGAACGCATGCGCAAGAACATTGAAAAGATGGAGATTACGCTTCCGTCTGGAGAACTTCTCAAGGTCACAGTCAGCATCGGTTTCACCGAACGCATCGAGAATGATTCCGTACCCTCCATTATCGAGCGTGCAGACCAGGCTCTGTACAACGCCAAGGAAAACGGACGCAACCGCGTTTGTATGAACCTGGGGCAAGACGAAATGTTCCTGTTCTAGCAACTATTAGCAATAATCATCAAGACTCAAAACCACCAGCATAGCTGATGGTTTTGTTTTTTACGCTACATTTCCTTGACGCAGCGTACAGAGATATATACGTCAGCTTTTTGGTCGTAGAAGTCTTCAAATTCGAATTCATTCTCGCGGACCCGTAAAAAGCCGTAATCCCCAATCCAGAAAAAGCTCATGGCATCCTTGAAGTAGTAAACGCCGTCGTAATCCACATAGGCACCGGCAGGCTTGTCGAACAAATTAAGGATATCCAAGCTGTTCAACCGGTTTTTCATCTCCCTGAACTCGGCAAAGTATGGCAAGCGCCAGCCTATGGGACAAATGGATCGACCATCGTACTCCTGATACAGGGCACCATAAATTTCACAGTTTTCAGGTTTTCCATCGACACACTTGCTGCGTGACGTTTTGATTCTCAGATTTTCAGTCATCCATACAAGGTTGCTGTCCACCACAGTCTTGTAAGTGTTTCCATCTCGAGAATCTGTAAATGTACCTAAGGTTCCGTTTTCCGGATAGACAGGATTTCCGCTCTGCTTGTAGCCCGGGGCATTCTTCACGCAACGAACAGAATAGGCAGTGGTATCTATGTTCTTATGAATGTTGGCTTGGCTATTGGCACCAGACATACCCATAATGTAGCCGCCGTCAACGTAACGTAGCCTATTGGATGTCCAGAACCCAGCCACTGACGACAGACCGCCAAACTTGCCGCCCATGTCGTAGTAACCCGCGGGTTTTGCATTGAAGCCCAAGACATTACTGCCGTTCCACCATTTCCATTCTTCACTAGTCTTTAAAACCCTAGCTGTACCATCCTTGTAGCCAACGAAAGCACTAGCGATGTGTACAAGGGAATCCATTTCCTCAAGACTTGGCAGGTGCCAACCCGCAGGGCAAGCGTTCAACGCATCTTTCTGGAAATAGAGGCGACCCAGGGATTCGCAGTTTTCCTGCTTTCCATCGGGGCAAACACTTTCTGACGTTTTGTAATTCAAGTTCTCCGCCATCCAAGTCTGGCTTCCGATTTTTACGATCTTGTAGGTCTTGCCATCACGTTCATCCTTGAATTTTTCAGAATCGTCATCATCCACATAATCCATGGAATCCTGAACACAGCGAACAGAAAGCCCATAACTTCTATGAAGAGGAAGGCATTCCGACTGGTCTTTGGAATTACTCAGGCCTAAGCAGAAAGTCCTTGCCCAGTGGCTAGATTGTAGTGTAGAAGTCCAGAAGGAAGCAATCTTCGATTCTGAATAGTACACAGTATCCGAAGCCATGACGCCTGCAGGCAAGGCGTTGAATCCAAAGTAGTCATCCCCATTGTCATTGTCAGACCAACCCTGGTTCGATTTCAAGCTGAGGGTTACACCTTCAAAGTAATGTTGAGAAACTGATTTGGTTAAAAGTTTATACTCATCGTAGCTAGGCAAATGCCAACCTGCCGGGCATGCGTTCCAAGCGCTGGACCAGGCATACAGTCGGCCATACTTGTCGCAGTTTTCCTCTTTTCTTGCATAGCAGTTGCTGCTATCCATGGCAAAGTTCAAGTTCTCTGCCATCCAGAACTGCGTACCAATTTTAACGGCCTTATAAGTCTTGCCGTCACGATCGTCCTTAAAGGTCTTTTCAACTTTCTTGGCCTTCGGGCGGAAGAATTTTACCGTAACATCGTTAATGCGATGAGTACCGGATACGGACTCGTTTTTTCGCTGGAGGCAACGAACAGCGGCGTACCCGGATTTCCAATGAGGAACAATTGTAGCAGAATCAGACTTGGAATCAATTTCCAGGACATAAGCATCGGAACCAAATAGATTATCTACAGAGGATTCTGTAGCGACCCAAAATCTGGAGCCCAAGAAACTGCCCATTTCATCGTCATAATCATTGTTAATGGATGGAATAGCGGAGAATCCCACATCATCTGTACCGCGGCCACCAAGTTCCAAGAGCCTTTCCTTTCTGCGTTTTGCCGTAGCAATGGAATCGTTCCTGTAATATATTTCCCAAGCCCTAGCTCGATCTACGGAATGAATAGAGTCTCGATAGTCATTTATTTTGTTAATGTTATACCAGAGTGTCACTGGTTCCGCCGGACGATTCCACACATCGTCCTCTTCCTGTGGGATATAGGATTCTTCGTACTCATCAAAGCATTCGCAATCCTCCCCTTCTTCATAATCTTCGTACTTGATTACGGAACCGCAGTCTTCATCGGCAAGGCACAGCAAGTAATCCGGATAGTTATTTGCCCTAAGTACTGTGGCAGAGTTATCCTTAGCCTTGTTCTTTTTGTTTTTTACGCTCCTAACATATTTCAGCAGTTCTTCAACGTCCTTCTTTCTAGGAAGCCTATAGCCGTTAGGGCAATTACCATCAAAGGAACGAAACGTGTAAAAGCAAAATTTGTCATTGGAGCATACGTTAGTAGCTTCATTCCATTTATACAAACGGCCGAAAGTACGACATTCGCCCATGGGACAGAAACTACTATCCGTAGCGAAGTTCAGGTTTTGGGACATCCATCGCTGATTGCCAATATCAACGGTAGAATATTCCATGCTATCGCGGCCATCTGTGACGGAGCCCACATAAACATAGCCGTAAGATACCGAGCATGCAAAACCTACAGCTATCATGATCCATTTCAAGAAAACGTTCATCTCGTCCTAATCCTACAAACAAATTCTTATAATTCAAATTTAAAAAAAGAACCCCCGGAACAATCCGAGGATTCTTGTAATAATGAATGTAAGGTTTCAAAAACTTAAAGTCTCTTGAGGACAGCCTGTGCGTGGTGGTAGAAGCCTTCTTCCATTGCAACAGCGGCGATTGCCTTGCCGTTCTTCTTGATGGCCTTTTCGCTGTAGCGGATGATGGACATACGCTTCAGGAAGTCGTACACGCCGAGAGGGCTGAAGAAGCGGCCTGTGCCGTTGGTGGGCAGCACATGGTTGGGGCCGGCAAAGTAGTCGCCCACCGGTTCAGAAGACCAGTGACCGATAAACACGGCGCCAGCGTTTTCAATCTGGGCGGCCATGGATTCAGCTTCGTCTGTCATGACTTCAAGATGTTCCGGAGCAATCTTGTTTGCAATGGCAACACCGTCGAACCAGTCCTTCACAACGAGAATGCGACCGAAGTTGTCCAGCACCTTCTGGAGCAATTCCTTCTTGGGGCTGTTTTCCACCTGGACGTCTACGCAAGCAGAAATCATCTGGGCAGTTTCCATATCATCGGTAATGCAGATGGCGGCTTCGAAACCGGAACCGTGTTCCGCCTGGGAAAGCAGGTCTGCTGCAACGAAATCCGGATCGGCAGTCTTGTCGGCCATGACGAGAACTTCGGAGGGACCAGCCACCATGTCGATGTCTACGACTCCGAAGACTTCCTTCTTGGCGACAGCAGCGAAAACGTTACCCGGGCCAACAATCTTGTCGACACGTTCAACGATGGTCTTGCCCTTGGCGTCCTTGGCACCGTAAGCCAACAGGCCGATAGCCTGAGCGCCACCAATGTGATAGACTTCGGTAATACCCAACTGCTGCAGCACGAATGCCACGGCGCGGTTGATTTCGCCCTTGATGGGGGTAACAACCACAATGTCCTGAACACCTGCAACGAGAGCGGGCACTGCGTTCATGATGACGGTGCTGGGGTAAATGCCTGCACCACCCGGAACGTAGAGGCCCACGCGCTTCATGGGGCGGATGCGCTGACCAAGAACCACGCCGTCCTTACCTTCCATGAGCCAGGATTCTTCCATCTGGTTCTGGTGGAAATCGCGGACGTTCTTGATGGCCTGCTTCAGAGCCTTCTGCAAATCAGCAGGGCACTTGGCGGCGGACTTTTCGATTTCCTTTTCGGAAACGCGGATGTTCTTGCCCTTCAGGCCATCAAACTTCTGAGCGTATTCTACAGCCTTTGCGTAGCCGCCCTTCTTGATGTCGGCAAGGATATCTACAACCTTGTTATAAATTTCGCGGCTGGGAGCAACTTCGCGACCGCAAATGCGTTCAATTTCCTTAGAATTAGGAGTAGCCTTAACTATTTGCATTTCTTAGTTTCCTTCAAAATCTTGTAGCACAGACCGTCCATCAAGGCAAGCCAGCTGGCTTCGATGATGTTGGTGCTGACACCTGCCACATTCCAATGTTCCTTGTCGTCGCCGAAGGTAGTCCACACGCGAACCAGAGCGTCGGAGCCTACGGAAGAACCGAGAACGCGGACCTTAAAGTCGTCCAGACGGACCTTGGCCATATACGGGAAGAACGGGAGCAGAGCCTTACGGAGAGCCGCATCCAGAGCGTTCACCGGACCGTCACCTTCGCTCACCTGATGGCTGATCTTGTCGCCAATCTTCAGCTTGACGCTGGCCTGGGAAACAGACACGCCCTGAGGGGTCTTGTCTTCGGTGACGCGGTAGTTCATGAATTCGAAGGGTTCAGTGAACATGCCCAGCTGGCGGTAAACCAGCATCTTGAAGCTTGCTTCGGCAGAGTCGAAGTGCCAGCCAGCGTTTTCCTTTTCCTTGATGGCAAGGAGGAGCTTTGCCACCATGGGATCCTTCTTATCGATACCCGGCTTGATGGCCTTAAGCTTTTCGACCACGAGAGAACCACCGGCCTGATCGCTGGTGACAAATACGCGGTCGTTACCCACAGAGTGCGGGTCCACATGTTCAAAGCTGCGGGAAACCTTCATGACGCCATCAATATGGGCACCGCCCTTATGGGCAAAGGCAGCCTCGCCCACATAGGGAGCGCGAACGTCGCTAGGAATGTTCACGATCTGATCAATGCTCAAGAACAGCTTGCGGAGTCCAGCCATCTTCTTGGCGGCAAAGAACTTTACGCCCATCTTGAAGACCAAGTCAGCCATGATGGTAGTGAGGTTTGCATTACCGCAACGTTCACCGTAGCCGTTCACAACACCCTGGACCATGGTTGCTCCAGAGTTCACGGCATAGATGCTATTGGCCACGGCAAGGCCAGAATCGTTATGAACATGGATTCCCAGAGGTACGTCCACACGTTCCTTTACGGCTTCAAAAATTTCTTCCAATTCCCAAGGCATGGTACCGCCATTGGTATCGCAAAGCACGATGAAGTCTGCACCACCGAGGGCGGCTGCCTTCAGGGTTTCAAGAGCGTATTCCGGATTGGCCTTATAGCCATCGAAGAAATGCTCGGCATCGTAAATGACTTCCTTGGAATGTTCCTTAAGGAATTCGATGGAAGACTGGATCATGTCCAGGTTTTCTTCCAAAGTGGTATGAATGACTTCAGTAACGTGCAAGTCCCAGCTCTTACCGAAGATGGTCTTTACAGGAGCTTCGGACTTCACCAATGCCTGGAGCAACGGATCCTTCTCGGGAAGAATCTTCGGACGACGAGTGCTACCGAAGGCAGCAATCTTTGCATGCTTCAGCTTGAGTTTCTTTACTTCGCGGAAGTATTCTTCGTCGGTAGGGTTGCTCGGGTTAGGCCAGCCGCCTTCAATGTAATCAATACCGAAAGAGTCAAGAATTCGAGTAATCTGGAGTTTATCGGCCAGAGAGAGACTAATCTTGCGATCTTGATTGCCGTCGCGCAGCGTGGTGTCATAGATAAAACATTTCATGGGTGCAAAGATAGAAAAGTGATTAGTGATTAGTGGTTAGTGATTAGAATTGTAGATAGAGATTTGCAAATGAAAAGCGGCCTTTTTTAGGGGCCGCATAAAATCAAGATCAATTTTTATGGAAATGGATTTAACGAAGAGGGTTGGCGTCGCTCTTGTACCATTCCATGAACTTGGCGATACCGTCGTGCAAGCTCCAGTGGGGCTTGTAATCGCACTCGGTTTCAAGCTTGGTGGTGTCGGCGTTGGTCTGGTAAACGTCCCCCGGCTGCATGGGCAAGAATTCCTTCTTGGCAGGCTCGCCGTAGGCATTCTCGATTTCGCTGATGAAGTCCATCAGCTTCACCGGATTGCTGCAACCGATGTTGTAGATCCGGTAAGGCACGCGGTTTTCGCACTTGGCTGCGTCCGGCTCGCGGTCCAGCACATGGATAGTACCTTCGGCGATGTCGTCGATGTAGGTGAAGTCGCGGATCATGTCGCCGTTATTGAAGACCTTGATGGCCTCGCCCTTGGAGATAGCCTTTGCAAAAAGCATGGGAGACATGTCGGGGCGGCCCCAGGGACCATAAACCGTAAAGTAGCGAAGCCCCGTCACCTTGATTCCATACAACTTAGCGTAAGCATGGGCCATCAGTTCGTTGCTCTTCTTGCTGGCTGCGTACAAGCTAACGGGAGAATCAACCTTGTCGTCTTCGCTGTAGGGCACCTTGCTGTTGAGACCATACACGGAGCTGCTGGAGGCAAACACAAGGTAAGGAACCTTGTTGTTACGGCAGGCTTCAAGAATGTTCAGGAAGCCCACCATGTTGCTCTGCATGTAGGCGTAAGGATTGGTGATGGAATAGCGGACGCCAGCCTGGGCTGCGAGATTCAGGACCTTGTCAAATTTTTCAGCGGCGAACAAGGCGTCCAGGGATTCCTTGTCGGCAATGTCCATACGGACAAAGCGGCAGTTGGACCACTTGGAGCTAGCAAGCATTTCGCCAAATTCAAAGTTGTCGCCCGGCTGTTCAAAACCGTTTTCGCGCAAGCGGCCGTACTTCAAACGCTGATCGTAGTAGTCATTGATGTTATCCAAGCCCACGACATCATCGCCGCGTGCGGAAAGCATCTGCACGATCTTGGACCCGATAAATCCAGCAGCACCAGTAACAAGAATTTTCATTGCCTAAGACTTCTTCTTGCTGTAATAGCCTTTGCCGTAGTAACCCTTACCATAGTAGCCATAACCACCATAGTAGCCGCGGCTGTCATGTTCACAGTGGTTCATCACGAAAGCCTTGGGCTTGCCGCAGCAGCGATCCACCTTGATCATGGCTTCCTTGATCTGATCCATGGAATGGCGGCCGTAGTGCAGCACGAACAAGGCAAAGTCAACCACAGGGAAAATCAATTCGGAGTCGGTGACCAAGTTCAGCGGCGGGGTGTCCACCACGATCATGTCGAACTTGGAACGGGCTTCGTCCAAGAGCTTCTTGAAGTTATCACCACGGAGCAATTCACTAGGTGTTACACCAGAGTTGCCTGCGCCGAGAACGTACATATTTTCAGTCAAGGATTCGGCAATGGCGGAATCCAGCGCGCACTTGCCAGAAAGAACATCACCAAGTCCCATCTTGTGCTTACTATACACAACGCCACGACGCATGTCGGCATCGATAAGCAGCACCCTCTTAAGATTATTGGCATAAAGGGCCGCGAGGTTCTTTGCAACAAAGGACTTACCTACACCAGGCACCATACCGGTAACCATGATAACCTTTTCCTGGGCCACGGAGAAATCAATGGCCGTATACAAGGAACGGAACGCTTCGCTGGCAGGATCTTCTGGCGACTCCTCCACCAAAGGCTTGACGTTCTTGCCCGTCTTGCGGTGGTGCAGAATGCTGTTGTCGGATTCCGGAATCTTTGCGTAAACGCTGATGCCAGTTTCACGTTCAATTTCAAGAGAGCCTCGAACACCGCGACGAGTCATCTGCATCAGGTAAATCAATAGCGCGCCGAGAAGGAAAGCACCGGCAACACAGCCACCGAAGATCATCTTCTTGTTGGGCTTGCTGGGGCGACGTTCAATCTGGGCGTAGTCAACGATTCGGACGTTACCCACTTCGCCGGCACGAACCACGCGAAGCTGCTGGATGTTGTTCAGCATGGAAGTGTACTGGGCGTTGTTCACAGCAACTTCTTCCTGCAAGCGCAACACTTCCTGCTGGGTCAGAGGCATCTTTTCTGCAGAAGCCTTCAACTTGGAAAGTTCTGCACGAAGACGGTTCTGCTGCTTGATAATAGTCTGTACGGAAGGATGTTCTTCCTTGAACAGGCGGGTTGCCTCCTGGCGACGCTTTTCCAATTCCAGGATTTCGCGTTCCAGGGAAGAAGACTTTTCCAAGTGGGCACGGGTTTCACCGCCCATATCCACGGAACCGATGCTGTGGCGATAGTCTGCCAAGTTCTTTTCGGAAGAGTCCAGCTTCGCCTTGATGCCCGGCAACTGCTTTTCCAAAAATTCCAAAGTCTTTTCAGCTTCTGCGCTACGCATTTCCACGTTCTGGCGCAAGTAGATGTTAGCCACAGAGTTCAAAATAGATGCGGCGCGGTCCGGATACTGATGAGTGAAAGACACACCGATGATACCGGTCTGCTTACCCTTTTCAGCAACATTCATGCGGCCAAGAAGTCCACGATAGGCATCCAAGGGATCAATCTGTCCAAGGATAAACATCTGGCCAGGTTCAGCGCGCATTTTCTGCACACGGATTTCGAGAGTGTCGCCGTAGTATTCAGCGGTGAGATTCTCCCCTACAGGGCCACTGAGAATTTCCTTTTCCTCCGGAGAGATAACAGCAAAGTGATCTTCATCGATAACCTTGGCCATCCACTTTTCACGGATCGCAATCTTCGGGATCTGGAGATTTTCCAGGTCCATGCGACCTTCCTTATGGGTCAGGCGGTTCAAAGCACCAATTGGCTTTGCAATAAAGCACAAATGTTCCTTTTCAACCACATAGCTAAGGACCATTCGGCTCTTCAGCAATTCAATTTCAGCTTCGGCAGGGCTGGCCACGTCGAGAAGGGCACCCATTTCGCCCATGGCTCGGCTTGCCTTGTTACCCTTGACGTTCACCTGCAGAAGGGCGTTACTGGTAAACTGGGGACGAGCCCAGTTAGAAGCAAGAAAACCAGCCACGCAGCCAAGAACGATGCAGACGCCAAGGAAAACCTTGTGCTTGAGCAAAATGCCCAAAACTTCAAGAAGATCGATTTCGTCGTCTGCAGGATTCTGAACAGACGGCTGCAACATCGTGTTAGTTTGGGGCATATTTTGATTATTCTGGTCCATAAACTCTCTAAGTGAAAAAATCACAAAAAATTATAGCAATTTTGTAACAAAGTACGAAAGATGTAAAACTGAATAAACAAAAAAACGCCCCATTTTTCACGGAGCGCTTTTTCTACCCAGAATGGTAAATACTATTTACGATTACTTGGACGTCTTAGCAGCTTTCTTAGCAGGCTTCGTAGCTTTCTTGGCGGGCTTAGCAGCCTTAGCGGAAGCCTTGCAGAAGTCAACGTATGCCTTCAGCACGTCGGAGAAGACTTCGTCCGGAGTGTTGTCGCCAACGATGTGGGAGATGATCTTCTTGTTGTACTTGCTGAGAACCTTAGCGGTAGATTCCTTGTAAACCTTGAGACGGTTCTTGATGACGTTTTCATCAGCGTCGTCCTTACGGCCTTCGATCTTAGCGCGGTTCAGGAGGCGAGCAACGATGGTTGCTTCGTCCTTGATGTCCAGCACGAAGATGTGCTTAACGTCAACGATGGATTCGATGAGCTTGACCTGTTCAACGGTACGAGGAATACCGTCGAGGAGGAGAACGTCCTTTTCCGGGTTGAGCTTGTTGGTGTTGACGAGGCCTTCGACATAGCGGCCGAAGATTTCAACGGTAGCTTCGTTCGGAACAAGGAGACCCTTGCTGGAGTAGGAAGCCAGCAACTTGCCGCTTTCGCTGGACGGAGCGATGCCGCGGAAGATGTCACCAGTAGAAAGGTGCTTGAGAGAAGTGGTAGCAGCGAGCTTTGCGCCAACGGTACCCTTGCCGGAACCCGGTGCGCCAAAGATAAGAACTGCAGAAATCTTAGCCATTGTAGACCTCTTATGTTAGTTGTTTGTTTTTACAGTTTAAAAGATAGTTAATCTTGATGGTTTTCACCATCTCCTTCAGAAAGTTTTTCGCACTTGAACTTCAACTTTCCATCAACCAAGTCGATGGAGATCGTAGAAAAGTCCGAATAAATTCCCAAAAGCAAGCCTTCAGCAATCTCATCTTCGATCAATTGCTGGATAGAACGGCGGATGGGGCGGGCACCCAGGGCGGAGTCATAGTTGTGGCTCACCACGAATTCCTTGGCTTCCTTGGAAATTTCCAGGAGGATGCCGCGTTCAGACAAATTCTTCTGCAGGAACATGAGCTGGATATCCACCACAGAGGTAAGGTCGCTCTTGGTCAGCGGACGGAACACGATCTGTTCATCGATACGGTTCAAGAATTCCGGAGAGAACACGCGCTTGGTCTCTTCGCGGATGGCGGTTTCCATACGTTCGTAGTCGTCGGTCTCCCCCATCTTGGTGAAGCCCATGCCAGAGCTGTGGCGGACTTCACGGGCGCCGGCGTTACTGGTCATGATGATGATGGTGTTCTTGAAATTGATCTTACGGCCATAGCTATCGGTAAGAATACCGTCGTCCAGAATCTGGAGCAGCAAGTTGTACACGTCCGGATGAGCCTTTTCGATTTCATCCAAGAGAACAACGCAGTACGGGCGCTTGCGAACTTTTTCAGAAAGCTGGCCACCATTGTCTTCGAAGCCCACATATCCCGGAGGCGCACCGATCAAGCGGCTGATGCTGTGCTTTTCCATGTATTCGCTCATGTCGATACGGATCATGGAATCTTCGCTACCGAACAAGCTAAGGCTCAAGACCTTTGCAAGTTCAGTCTTACCCACACCGGTGGGGCCAAGGAACATAAAGCTGCCCATGGGGCGCTTTGTATCGCGGATGCCGGCACGGGTGCGGCGGATTGCCTTCACCACGGCGTCCACAGCCTGGTCCTGGCCAATGACGCGTTCCTTGATTTCGTCACCCAGCTTCAAAAGCTTCTGGGCCTCTTCGCCAGCAAGGCGGCTTACAGGAATACCGGTCATCTTACTGATGCAATCGCGGATTTCATTTTCGTCCACGACCGGAGTTTCCTTGGAATCTTCCTTGTTCAAGGCGTCGCGACGTTCTGCAATGCGATTGGTCAGTTCTTCAATCTTGTCACGGAGGGAAGCTGCTGTTTCATACTGCTGTTCTGCGATGGCGTCTTCCTTCTTCTGGACGGCTTCAGCCAATTCGTCTTCCATTTCCTTCAGGTCCTGAGGCGTACGGATGGAATTCAAACGGACGCGGGCGCCTGCTTCATCAAGGACGTCGATGGCCTTGTCCGGAAGGAAGCGATCGCTGATATAGCGTTCGGCCAACGTGACGGAAGCGCGGATAGCTTCCGGAGTGTAATGAACCTTATGGTGCTGTTCATACTTTGCACGAAGGCCTTCAAGAATCTGGATGGAATCTTCGGAGGAAGGCGGGTTCACCACGATGGTCTGGAATCGACGTTCCAGGGCGGCATCCTTTTCAATATACTTGCGGTATTCATCAATAGTGGTTGCACCAATGCACTGGAGTTCACCACGGGCAAGTGCGGGCTTGAAAATGTTGGAAGCGTCCAAGCTACCTTCAGAACCGCCAGCACCCACGATGGTATGCAATTCATCGATAAACAAGATAACGGAATTGTCCACGCGCTGAAGTTCCATGATAAGGCCCTTCACACGTTCTTCAAACTGGCCTCGGTACTTTGTACCGGCCACCATGGCAGCCACATCCAAGCTTACCACGCGCTTGTTTGCAAGAAGTTCCGGAATCTTCTTCTGGGCAATCTTCAGGGCAAGACCTTCAATGATGGCGGTCTTACCAACGCCCGGTTCACCGATCAATGCCGGATTGTTCTTCTTGCGACGGCAAAGAATTTGGATCAAGCGTTCAATTTCGGCTTCGCGGCCGATAATAGGGTCCAACTTGCCCTGGCGAGCCATGGCCGTAAGGTCACGGCCAAAGTGTTCAAGAATGGGAGTCTTGGAGCGGGATTCACGACGAACCTGCTGGCGGGTTTCACCGCCACGGGAAGGTTCTCCACCCATAGATTCCGGAGCATTTCCGCCATCTTCACCAGGAAGCTGACCGTCGATGGATTCGCGCTTCAGCTGTTGGAGAACATTCTGGAAATTTTCAAAAGTAACGCCAAATGTGGAAAGTGTACCTGCAGCAGGAGTTTCGCTTTGCTGCAAAATGGCAAGCATCAAATGTTCAGGACCGATATACTGGTCGCCTTCTTCCTTTGCAATTTTTGCAGCATTGAAAAGAGCAGCCTTGCAGCGGATGGTAAAGGAAAGCAATGCACCGTGAGCGTCACCCACAGTCATGATGCCACCGTTGGAAGTCAATGCACGCTGAACGTTTTCACCAAGTTCATTCAGGTTCACATTGAGAGCCTTCAAAGTTTCGGCAGCCAAGCCGGAGTCTTCACGAACCAGGCCCAACAACAAATGTTCGGTACTGATACTGTCGCTACCAAGATTACGGGCAGCCATACGGGCAGCCTGCAAAACGGCCTTGGCTTTCTTCGAAAAAATACCATTGATATCAGACATTATTCAACCTAATTCCTATTCAAAACTTTGAATCACACCACCATGCATCACCACGCGGCGCTTAGCAAAGGAAGCCAACTTTTCATCGTGGGTCACAATGAGGAAAGCCTGGTTAAACTTCTGGTTCAGTTCGCCAATCAGTTCATTCAGTTTGGCGGAATTTGCTTCATCCAGGTTACCGCTAGGTTCATCAGCAAGAACCAAGTCCGGATTGTTCATCAAGGCGCGTGCAATAGCAATACGCTGGCGTTCACCACCGGAAAGTTCCCTAGGCAAATGCTTCAGACGGTCCTTCAAACCAACCGTTTCCAAAAGCATTTCTGCACGTTCGCGGCATTCGGCTTCGCTCTTGCCCATGATGCGGCCAGGAACACTGACGTTTTCCAGTGCAGTGAATTCGCTCAACAAGTGATGGAACTGGAATACAAAACCCACCTGTGCTCTGTGGTACATGTCCCGTTCGTCGCTATTGAACTTGGACAGAGCCTTGCCCTTAAAAAGGATTTCGCCAGAAGTAGGAGTATCCAGCATACCCACCAAGTTCAAGAAGGTGGATTTACCGGAGCCCGAAGAACCAGTGAGCGCCACAAGTTCGCCTGCATTCATGGAGAAGTTTACGCCCTTCAGGATTTCAAGCTTCTCGCCAGTTTCACTGAAGACTCTGCGCAGATCGCGGGTTTCCAATAAGGTACCAGGTTCCAGGCCTGAGGTGCGAGGATCCAAATTATTCATGTCTAATAGCCCCCACAGGATCAAGTCGGCTAGCCTTCCAAGCCGGAAGCAAGGTGGCCAATACGCACAAGGAAATGCCAATCACAAAGATCAAGACCACATCAAGCATGTGTACGGAAATGGGGAAATAAGGAATCACATACACATCACCCGGAAGAGTGATGAAATGGTAGGTTTCCTGCAACTTGCAGAGGACCAAGCCGATGGTTCCACCAACCAAAGTTCCGCCAACACCGATGAAACTTCCCATGAGCATGAACACGCGCATGATTCCAGCCTTGCTAAAGCCCATGCTACGGAGGATACCGATTTCCTTGGTCTTGTCGATAACCACCATGATCAGGGAACTGATAATGTTAAATGCAGCCACAAGGATAATCAGGCAGATCACGGCAGCCACAATGAACTTTTCGTAATTCATCCATTTGAGCAAAGTAATGTTCTTGGTCTTCCAATCCATGGCATAGTACGGATAAGTCAGCCAGCCAGCCATTTTGTCCACGGCTTCGCCAGCAGCCCAATGATCGTTCATTCTAAACTGAATGCCGGTCACTGCATCGTTCATGCCAAGCAACTTCTGAAGTTCAGAAATACCAATGTATGCCAACTGGCCATCGTATTCGTAGGTGCCCGTTTCAAAAATACCGGCCACCACGCACATCATCATCTTGGGGCCACCGCCAGCAACGGCGGCATCCGGAGTTTGGAAAGTCTGAAGCACCAGCTTGTCGCCAACGACCACACGAAGTCGGTTGGCAAGGCCAGAGCCAAGCATAATGCCCGGGCGCAGTTTTCCGCTCAAGTCCTCGAGACTGTCCACAGAATAACTACCCCACTTGATGTACTTGTGAATGTCGGTAACACCCTTGGAAGATTCACCATCGATACCGTAGACCACGATACCGTCGTTCACCTTCTTACTGCTGATACCCACCTTGTATATGATAAACGGAGAGGCATTCGTGACGCGAGGTTCACGGGCGCGAACTTCCTTGATAAGGCTGTCGTAGGGAGCAATGGGATCACCATTGTAAGCCATGATTTCAAAGTGAGCGTCCTTGCCAATCATCTGGGCGGTCACTTCTTCTTCGAAGCCGTTCACCGCAGCCAAGGCAACCACCAGCGCAAACACGCCGATGCTCACTCCAAGCATACTGAAAATGCCAATAAGCGAAACAAAGAGACTCTTACGCTGAGCCCCAAGGTAACGCCAAGCAATGAGTAGTTCAAGTTTCATAATTAGACGAAAGACGAGAGACGAGAGACGAGAGATTATTGCAGTTTTGAAAGTTTCAAACCAGACAACATCTTTGCAATCTCTTCAGTTTTCAGGTCTATAGAGTTCAAATCATCCTTTGTTACGTAGTTCAACAATAAGGCCACTTCTAACTGGCTTTGCACTTCCATCAACGAGCCATAACTTATTTCAAGAAAATGGACAATTTCCTTACTAGAAGTTCGGCTCATTCCTTCCGCAATATTTGACGTAACAGAAACTGCAGCACGACGCACCTGACTCGCAAGAGCAAACTTTTCATAATCAGGAAAATTTCTGCATAAAACATAAACGTCTAGGACCCATTGCAAAGCCTTTTGATAAACTTTCAACTTTCTATACGCAAACATTTTAAGCAGGGTTTTCCTTCTTTATTCTTTCGTCTCTCGTCTGTAGCGAACGAAGTGAGCGTTCTCTCGTCTGAAGTCTAACTCTGCTAGACTTCAGGTTTCATCAGCGGGAAGAGCTGCACGTCGCGGATGGTTTCCTGGTTGGTGAGCAGCATGATCATGCGGTCGATACCGAAGCCCACACCGCCGGTAGGAGGCAGGCCGGATTCAATAGCGTGCAGGAAGTTTTCGTCCATGGGGTGAGTTTCGCCTTCACCACCGCGGCCACGGCGGACCTGGTCTTCCAGAAGTTCGCGCTGGCGCAGAGGATCGTTAAGTTCGGTATAGGCGTTGCCCAGTTCCCAGCCGTTGGCGTAGGGTTCGAACTGTTCAATGAGGCCTTCCTGGGTACGATGCTTCTTGCAAAGCGGAGTAGATTCGGTAGGCATGTCCATGATGAAGGTGGGCTGGATCAGCTGTTCTTCGACAGTCAGTTCAAACAGTTCCAGAATGCCACGGCCACGGCTGAATTCGCCATCCAGATGGCCACCCAGTTCGTCGATCTTTGCCTGGATCTGCTCATCGGACAGGTCGTCCACCTTGATGCCGCCGAACTTTTCAATAGCACCCTTCATGGTGTAGCGGGGCCACGGAGCCTTGAAGTCGATTTCCTTGCCCTGGGTCATGATCTTGGTGGTGCCGTTTGCAGCGATACAGGCGCGTTCGTAGATGTTTTCAAAGTGAACCATCATGTCGTTGTAGTCGGCGTAGGCTTCGTAGAATTCCAGACCGGTGAATTCCGGGCTATGGGTACGGTCCATGCCTTCGTTACGGAAGTTCTTGGAGAATTCGAAAACCTTTTCCATACCGCCCACAATGCAGCGCTTCAGGTAAAGTTCCGGAGCCACACGCATGTAGAGAGTCATGTCGGCAGCGTTATGGTGAGTGGTAAACGGACGAGCGTTTGCACCGCCATAGATAGGCTGCAAGGTCGGGGTTTCCACTTCGATGAAGCCCTTTTCGATGAGGTATTCACGGATGGACTGCATGATCTTGGAACGCTTGATGAACACTTCCTTCACGTCGTCGTTCAGGGCCATGTCCACATAGCGCTGACGGTAGCGGGTATCCACGTCGGCAAATTCGTTGAACACCACCTTGTTGCCGTTTTCGTCAATCTTTTCCTTGGCAACGGGGAGCGGGCGCACAGCCTTGGAAAGCATGGTCACCTTCTTCACGCGTACGGAGTATTCGCCACTCTGGGTTTCGAACATGGTGCCGTTTACGCCAATAAAGTCGCCAAGGTCGGTCATCTTTACGATTTCGTAGTTTTCTTCGCCAACTTCGTCGCGGGCGCAAACCACCTGCAAGCGACCATAACGGTCCTTCAGGTGCATAAAGCACATCTTGCCCTTACGATTGAAACGGACAACACGACCAGCAAAAGCAACGTCTTCACCGCTAGCGATCAGGGCGTCCTTGTTTTCCTTAAGGACCTTGGAATCGTGGGTACGGTTGAACTTGTGCGGATAGGCTTCGATACCCATTTCCTTGAACTTTTCGAGCTTGTCAAGGCGGGCCTTTACCTGGTCATTCATATCGGGCATATTGACGTTAATCATGATTATCTACCTTATTTTTAAAAGGGATTAAATTTTGAACGACAGAAAGTTAGAAAATTTACCCGGCAACCAAAACGAATTCAAGGTCAAAGGTATGGCTATTTACTGCTGATATTGAAGAACGTGTGAACGAGGTTATCCAACTTTTGGGGTTCACATCAGACTTACCCTCTTATTAAATCACGCCATGGTCCATTCTTGCACAAACTTTTGGACAACCTTGATCCTACGTGTACGATGCAGCACAAACTTTTGGAAAACCTGGATCCTACATGTACGATGCTGCACAAACTTTTGGAAAACCTAGATCCTACATGTA